>NZ_DLHL01000044.1 GCF_002483225.1 Gemmatimonas sp. UBA7669
GTGGCCGTGGTCCGGGCGGCCCGGGTGCCGGCCGTGGCCGTGGCCCCGGTGGCGAGGGCGGGCAGGGCGGCGGCCGTGATGGCCGTGGCCGTGGTCCCGACCGCAACGCGCCGCAGGAACGCGAGCAGAGCGATCTGGTAGAAAACGTCATCGCCATCAATCGCGTGGCGAAGGTTGTGAAGGGTGGTCGTCGCTTCTCGTTCNNAACGACGCCCCGACGCCGGATCCCAACGGGCTCCGCGAGTCGCGCGTCATCCACATCAACCGCGTGGCCAAGGTGGTCAAGGGTGGTCGTCGCTTCTCGTTCAACGCCCTCGTGGCGGTGGGCGATGGGCAGGGCAAGGTGGGCTTCGCCACCGGCAAGGCGAACGAAGTGTCGGAAGCGGTCCGCAAGGCCGTGGACGCGGCGCGTCGCTCGATGGTGCAGGTGCCGCTCACCGGTTCGACGATCCCGCACGAGGTGGTGGGCAAGCATGGCGCCGGCAAGGTGCTCATGAAGCCTGCGGCGCCCGGTGCCGGTGTGATTGCCGGTGGTGCCGTGCGCGCGGTGCTCGAGTGCGCCGGCATCCACGACATCCTCACCAAGTCGCTGGGTTCGACGAACCCGCACAACATGGTGCGGGCCGCGGTGAATGGGCTCCTCGAGCTCATCACGGTGGAGCAGGCGGCCAAGGAGCGCGGTCTGGACGTTTCGCAGATCGGCTACAAGTCGCGTGCGAAGTCGAAGACCGAGTCGGTGGACACACGTAAGGCGGCCGTGGTGGCCGCGGAGGTGGCATAATGCCGCGTACATTCGTGTGGCACCCGTCGAAGGGCCCGGCCACGTCGCCGAAGCTCGAGAAGCCGGGTACCGGCAAGCTCAAGATCACGCAGGTGCGCAGCGCCATCGGCCATTCGTGGCGGATGCGGGCGACGCTTGCGGCGCTCGGCCTGCGTAATCATCAGGCCAGCGTGGTGCAGCAGGATTCCGCCTCGCTGCGCGGCCAGCTCAAGAAGGTGCGTCACCTGGTTCAGGTGACGCCGGTGGAGGAGTAAGCAGATGGCCAACAACGAGTCGGTCGAGAAGATCGGCCTGCACAACCTGTCGCCGGCCCCGGGTTCGCACCGGTCGCGTCGTCGTCTGGGTCGCGGTCCGGGTTCCGGCCTGGGCAAGACGTCCGGCAAGGGTCACAAGGGTTCCATGGCGCGGTCGGGCCATGGCGGCCCCGGTGGCGGCAAGCCGCACTTCGAAGGCGGCCAGATGCCCATCACGCGCCGCATCCCGAAGCGTGGTTTCACCAATCCGTTCCGTGAGGAGGCGCAGGTGGTGCGCCTCAACGATCTGGTCAAGGTGCAGGGCGATGAAGTGTCGGTGGAATCGCTGCTCGCCGCGGGGCTCATCCGCGTCGGTCAGGGTGCCCCCAAGCTGCTCGCCAACGGCGAAGTCTCGCGCGCCCTGACGGTGAAGGGTGGTGTGCGAGTCAGCGCCGGTGCCAAGGCGAAGATCGAAGCGGCCGGCGGCCGCATCGACGCCTGATAACGGAGCTTCCAGCGCATGGCAGAACAAAACAACGCGGCGGCGCAAGCCGTCGCCAACATTTACCGGACGCCTGAGTTGTGGGCGAAGATCACCTTCACGTTCCTGTGTCTGGTGATCTATCGCGTCGGCTCGCACATCACGGCGCCCGGCATCGATGTCCAGGCGCTGACCGACTACTTCACCCGCCAGCAGGGTGGAGGCCTTCTGGGCCTCTACGACATGTTCGTGGGTGGCGGTCTGTCGCGCGCCACGGTGTTTGCGCTCGGCATCATGCCCTACATCTCGGCGAGCATTTTCGTCCAGATCGCCGGCGCGGTGATGCCGAACGTGGACAAGATGCAGAAGGATGAAGAGGGTCGGAAGAAGCTCACCCAGTACACGCGCTACCTCACGGTGGTGCTGGCGCTGGTGCAGGCCTATGGCTTTGCGCTCTTCACCACGTCGCTGCCGGCCGCGGTGTCGCGTCCGGGTCCGTGGTTCACGGTCCAGATGATGCTCTTCCTCACCACGGGTGCGATTTTCGTGATGTGGTTGGGTGAGCAGATCACCGAGCGCGGCCTGGGCAACGGCGCCTCGCTGATCATCTTCTTCTCGATCGTCGAGGCCATGTGGCCGTCCATCTTCCAGACCTTCAACTTCGTGACGACGGGCGCCATCGCGCCGCTGTCACTCGTGGTGCTGGCACTGGCGATGGTGGCCGTGGTGGCGGGTACGGTGGCCATCACGGTGGCCGCACGGCGGGTGCTCATCCAGATCCCGCAGCGCACGATGGCGCGTGGCCGGCAGCGTGAAGCCGCGCGCAACTTCATCCCGCTCCGCATCAACACCGCGGGCGTGATGCCGATCATCTTCGCGCAGTCGGTCATCGTGATTCCTGGAGCGCTGGCACAGTTCAGCGGCAATCCCAAGCTCCAGGAAATCGCCGAGTACTTCAATCCGACCGGCCCGAACCCCTGGCTGTACATCGTGCTGCTGGCGGTACTCATCCTGCTGTTCACGTACTTCTATACGTCGATCATCTTCAATCCGGTCGACCTGGCCGAGAACCTGAAGAAGCAGGGTGGGTTTGTGCCGGGCATCAAGCCGGGCGCGAAGACAGCGGAATACATCGAGCAGGTGGTGGAACGCATCACCCTGCCCGGCGCGTTGTTCCTCACGGCCATCGCGCTCATGCCGGTCATCATCGCCCGACTGGTGAACGTGCCCTTTGCCTTCGGTGGCACCTCGCTGCTGATCGTGGTGGGTGTGGCGCTCGATACGATGGCGCAGATGCAGCAGCACCTGCTGCTTCGCAAGTACGACGGCTTCATGAAGAAGGGTCGCGTGAAGTTCCGCGGCCGTCAGGCCACCCAGGGCGGCTTCTAACACATCCTGATGAATATCGTGCTCCTTGGACCGCCGGGCGCGGGCAAGGGGACTCAAGGCGAGCGGCTTGCCGCTCGCCTTGGCGTTCCCAAGATCGCGACCGGCGATGTGCTACGCGCCGCCGTCAAGAACGGAACGCCCCTTGGCCTCGAGGCCAAGGCGGCCATGGATCGTGGGGACCTTGTTCCCGACGCGGTCATCATGGGCATCATGAAGGAAGCGCTGGCCGCACCCGATGCGGCCAAGGGCGCCATCCTTGACGGTGTCGTGCGCACCACGCCGCAGGCCGACGGCCTGGCGGATACGCTGGCCCAGATCGGCAAGAAGGTCGACGCCGTCCTGCTCTTCGAGATTGACGAAGAAGAGCTGGTGCGTCGACTGAGCGGTCGCACCACCTGCGACGCCTGTCAGCGCCCGTACTTCGGTCGTCAGCCCGGTGAGACGTGCACGGAAGGTGGCGTGACGGGCACGCTCGTGCGTCGCAAGGACGATGAGCCGGAAGCCATTCGCAAGCGCATGCAGGTGTACCGCGACCAGACCTCGCCGGTGATTGACTGGTATGTGCAGCACGGGGCCAACCTCGTGCGCATCAATGCCATCGGATCGCTCGACGACGTCGAAGCTCGCATGAACGCCGCGCTCGGCATCTCGTGATGGTGTTGGGCGGCACGGCACCAAGCACGCTGCTCAAGTCCCCGCGCGAGATCGAGATCATGGCGCGGGGCGGCGCCATTCTGCACGCCACGCTCATGCACGCCAAGTCGCACGTGCGTCCTGGTGTGAGCACGATGGAGCTGGATCAGCTCGTCGAGGCCTTCATTCGCTCGCACGCGGGCGCCGAACCGGCCTTCAAGGGACTCTACGGCTTCCCGGGCAGTGCCTGCATCTCCATCAACGAGGAGATCGTGCATGGCATTCCGTCACGCAAGCGCATTCTGGCCGACGGCGACATCGTGACCGTGGATGTGGGTGTCAAGCTGGACGGCATGTTCACCGACTCGGCCATCACCATTCCGGTGGGGACAATCGACGCCGAGACGCAGAAGCTGCTCGACGTGACGCAGCGTTCGCTCGATGCCGGCATCGCAGCCGCGGTCGCCGACAACCACGTGGGCGACATTGGGGCGGCGGTACAGGCCGTGGTCGAAGCCGAAGGGTTCTCGGTGGTGCGCGAGCTCGTGGGCCATGGCGTGGGCTTTTCGCCGCACGAAGAGCTGCAGATCCCGAACTACGGCAAGCCAAAGCGCGGCAAGAAGCTGAGCGTGGGCCTGACCATTGCCATCGAGCCCATGGTCAACGTGGGCACGGCCAAGACTCGTACGTTGAGCGACAAGTGGACCGTCGTGACGGCCGACGGCAAGCGCTCGGCGCACTTCGAGCACACGGTGGCCATCACGGAAAACGGCCCGCGGATTCTCACGCTGGGTTGAGTCACGCGACGTCCACAGGATGTGCAAAGGGCGCCTGGTCCAATCGACCAGGCGCCCTTTTGCGTGTACCGCCGTGCTCAAGGAACCTTGAGGATCTCCTTCACGGAATCATCGAGGTCGCTGGTGTTGATGTAGCCGATCGCGCCCGGCGACTTCTTCACCAGATCCTTCACCGCAGCTGCGTCAGCGCCCTTCTTGGGCGCCGCGCCCTGGCCCGACAGAGCCAACTTGGTCCACTGCGAGCGGACGAGCGCCGTGGGCTTCTTGACCACCTTGGCGAAGAACTTTTGCGTGAGAATGGCGTCGCCATTCTCGACGATCTGCACCTTGGTGCCGTCGGGCCAGGTCGTGCTGGCGCCGGCGAAAATTTCGGCGATCTGCGCTTCGGTGAGCGACTTGGACTGGGACGCCGAGACGATGACGGAGATCTGAGCCGATGCGCTGGACGAAAGCATCGGGAGCATCAGGAGCGCAGCCGCAGCCACACCCGTACGGAACAGAGTACGCAGGGTCATGTGTGCTCCTGATCAGAGCCCGAAGGCGTACGAGAGATCGATGCGCAGCTCGGGATAGCTGACCGAACGGCCGAGGAAGCGGTAGCGATGCACGCTGGCGTCCACCTTGAAGGCCACCTGCGGCACGGGCCGATACACGAGACCCACCGTGCCCTTGGTGAACTTGCCATCGTCTGCCACACCGGCTTCGTCGTCACCACCAAAGCGCTTGCTGGCGATGGTCTCCGGATTGGAGTAGGCATCCCACTGCAGGTAGGGGCCGAGCTCGCCCTTGCTGGTTTCCTTGGAATAGCCCGCGCGCAGATACCAGGTCTGAATGGTGTGGTCTCCGGAGCGACGCACATTGGCGGCAGTCACCGGACCATTCGGATCGATCAGGAATCGCGCGCGCTGCGCGCCATTGATGCCGGCGCCATTCACGACCTGCACCACGGCGGCCGCATCACGCTGCGCCTTGTGGTCGGCCTGCGCCCACTCGGCCTGCAGGGTGAGCGAGTTCACACGGGCCTCGGCGTAGGCGTTCACCACCGTGAACGAGTCGCGCGCCATCCAGGGCAGCACACCGCTCTTGGGCGAACCACCACCCACCGTACGATCGCCGTTGGTGGCACCACCCGACGTGTATCCCGACACGCCGACGGTGTAGTTGCCGCGCCCGAAGTTGTAGTTCACGTCAGCGCCAAGCGGCAACGTGTTCTCCACGTCGCGTCCTTCGCCGTTGTCGGTGGACAGGCTGTAGCTCAGCTTGCCCGCACCAGCACGCACGAAGCCGTAGGCCATGGCCGTGGTCGTGCGCGAAATGAGGAGATGGTCACCGTCGAACGCTTCCGGCGCTTCGATGCCGTAGTACGTGGGCACGGCGTCGAGGATTTCATTGTAGAGCCCGAACTTGCGGTAGATCTTGCCAACCCGGAGGTTGAACGCGTTCGACGGCGTCCATTCGCCCCACAAGTTGCGCACGTCCACGTTGCCAGCGCCCGCACCGTTCAAGTTCACGAAGGCCTTGAAGCGCGGATCGAACTGATGCTGCATCATGACATTGAAGAACGGCTGCGTGAACTCACGCGGACCGGATTCCTTCACGACGTTTCCGCCTTCGGCCGTTGGGACCTGGAAGGACTTCTCGAGTCGCGTGGAGAAATAGCCGTACACTGACAGGGCGTCCTGCGCCGAGACAGTGAGGGGAAACAGCATGGCGAGAGCCAGCACGAGTCGGGTTCGACGCGCAGGCATGGAGGATCTCCTCGGAGGGAGGGTTCGTTGCACCTGGCCAGCGTCGACCTGTGGGGGAGGTATCGGGACAACCCGATCAAAGCTTGAGCTGAAGGCCCGTTCATGTCGTGATTGTAGGCCGATTCCTGGCAGGGGCAGACCGTGCGGTTCAAGTCTTGAGCCGGATGGTCGACACTCCGGCATTGGTATCGGGAATCAGGCGACGTCGCCCCCACCTCCCCGGTCGACGTTCACGGATCCCACGACATGCGTTTGCTCACCAATGTGCGTACGGCCACGAAGCTCCTGGTTTCGTCAGCCATCACGACTCTGCTCCTGGTGGCCGTCGGCTATGTCGGCGTGCGCAACAGCGCCCAGCAAGCCGAGGCGATTGCCAACCTGCAGCAGCGCGAGCTGCGCGGCATTGCCGCAGTGAAGCAGTCGAGCATTCTGCTCTCCTACATCAATGCCGAAGTGGGCCGCGCCTTGCTGGCAGTGGACACGGCAGAAGCGTCCTACCATGCGCAGAACGTGGCGGCCTTCGGTACCGAGTTCCGCAGCACGCTCTCGCGCGCTGATTCCACGGTGGTGGATTCGGCGTCGCAGTCGCGCATGGCGGAAGTGCGGAAGGGCTATCCGGAGTTCATGAGCACTACGCAGCGTGCACTTGATGAGCGACTGGCTGGCAACCTCGAATCGGCGCGTGCCACGGCCACCGAAGCATCGGCGGTGGGTCAGGCCCTCGTGGACATGATGGCCGAGGTGGCCACGGCCAAGGAGGTGCTGGGCGAGCAGGCCTTCACCACCAGCAGCGCCGCGGCAGACAGTGCACGCAAGCTGCTGCTGGCGCTCGTGGCCATCGGTGCGTTGCTGACTGTGGGCCTTGGGGTGTTTGTGTCGCGTCTCATCACGGTGCCGCTTGGCCAAACGGTGTCGGTGTTGGAGAGCGTGGCCGCGGGCGACCTGCAGCGTGAAGTGGCGGTGGTGGGGCAGGACGAAATGGCCCGCATGGGTCGTGCACTCAATGTGGCCATTGCCGCGCAGCGCGATGCGCTGCAGCGCGCGGAGGACGCGGGTGCTGTGGCGCGTGAGCGTGCGGCACAGGAAGCGGCCGCTGCCGCAGAGCTGCGCACGCGTGTGGACAGCATTCTCGAGGTCGTCGCCGCGGCAGCGGCCGGTGATCTCACGCGTCGTGTGCAGGTGTCGGGGACCGATGCCATTGGTCGCATGGGCGCAGCGCTCGATGAGTTCCTGACCGACCTGCGTGACAGCATCGCCACGATTGCCGAACAGTCGCATGGTCTGGCGCGTTCGTCCGAGTCCCTTGCTGCGGTGAGTGAAGAGATGAGTGCCACGGCCGAGGAAACGGCCGCGCAGGCGCGCACGGTGTCGGACACCTCGGATAACGTGGCGCACCGCGTACGGGAAATCGACGCCGGCGCGGCCAGCATCACCGCGCGTGTGCGCGATATCGCCAGCAGCGCGGGCGAGGCGGCGACGGTGGCGGAGCGGGCGGTGAATGCGGCGCGCAGTGCCAGCACCACAATTACCGCCCTCGATCAGTCGAGCGTGAAGATCGGCAAGGTCATCGATGTCATTCGCGCCATTGCGCAACAGACCAACATGCTGGCGCTCAACGCGGCCATTGAGGCGGCGCGTGCCGGTTCTGCCGGCGACGGCTTTGCCGTGGTGGCCAACGAGGTCAAGTCGCTGGCGGAGCGTACGGCCGGTGCCACACAGGAAGTGGCCAACGTGATCGCCGAAATTCAGCAGGATTCAGGTCGGGCCGTGCACGCCATTGCCGAGATCGGTCAGGTGGTGGATCGCATTCAGGGACTGCAGCAGGCCATCGCGCAGGCTGTCACCGAGCATACGGCCGTGGTGTCCGACATGACGGTGAGCATCGGTGGGGCCCGTGCGGCCACCGAGCAGATCGTGCAGGGGATTGCCGGTGTCGCGGAGGCGGCGCGCGGCACCAGCGATGGAGCGGAGACCACGCAGAACTCGGCCCAGGATCTCGCGTCGTATGCGTCGGCACTTGGCGAGCTGGTAGCGCGGTTCCGCTATGAAGCCGATACGCAGGATGAGTCCGGCGAGCGCCAGCACTCGAGCCTGTCGCGGCCAACTGATGCGGCCGTTGACGACAGCGAGGATGCGGACATCCTGGTCTTCGGGTAGCTTTTCCGGCATCCCCCACCCGGAGATGCCGATGCCCCGCCGTGTTCCCCGTACGCTGTTGCTGGTTGCTGCCCTCATGTTCGCGGTTCCCGTTGCGCAGCCGGTTGCGGCGCAACAGGCACCGCTCATGACAGACCTCATGCAGGATCTGGCGGGCGTGGAGAAGAAGTTCGTTGAACTGGCCAAGGCCACGCCCGAAGAGAAGCTCGCCTGGCGTCCCGCCGCGGGCGTGCGTTCCATGGGTGAGGTGCTGCTCCATGTGGCCAGCGACAACTACTTCATTCCGTCCGCATTCGGTCACGCCATCCCGTCAGCCACCGGCATCAAGTCCGATGACTACAAGACGCTCATGGCGTACGAGAAGCGCACGTTGAGCAAGGCGCAGGTGGTGGCCGAGCTGGAGCAGAGCTTTGCCTACATGAAGAACATCATGGGCAAGACGACCGCCGCGTCACTCTCGCAGCCAGTCAGTCTCTTCGGCATGAAGAGCACGGGGCAGGGCATGTGGATTCTGGCCATGACCCATGTGCATGAGCATTTGGGGCAGTCCATCGCCTACGCGCGCATGAACGGCATTGTCCCGCCGTGGAGCAAGTGAGGCGTGTGTGACGCGCACGCAGGGTGCGCGTGAACCGAATCAGCGCCCGCTGAGGCGGATATCCAGCGGCTGGTCCTTGCCGCAGATCACGCGCACGTTCTGCACCACCGTGCGATAACCGCTCACGTCGGCACGCAACCTGTAGTTGCCTTCGCGGAGTTCGAGGGTGGAGCCAGTGGCCACGTCCATGCGGACGGTGGACTCGTAGGCTTCACCCTCGATGCGTACCACGGCCTCACCACGCACGGCTCCCCGGAACGTGAGCAACACGCGACCAGTGAGCGTGGCGTTGCGATCACGCGAGTCGCAGTTGTTGGTGACCGTCGGCGCGGCACCGGCGGCTTGCGTGGGCTCCCAGCGGCGCCCGGGAGCCTGACAGGCGGCCAGCAGCAGGAGGCTGGCTGCAGCGATGTGTGGAATCGGGAATCTCATGGGCTACCGGACAAGCTACGCAGGGCCGCCGCTTCGGCCAATCGGGCGTGTAGTGCGGCGGCGTCCACGCAGTCCCGGGCCTCGCTGGCCAGCGCCGCGCCGGCCTCCGCGCCCTCGTCGTCCAGCCCTGCCACATTGAGCCGCACATTGAGCGCGAGCCCCCGGCAGGCTGCCTCGGCCACCAGCGCGGCCACTGCGGCGTCGCCGGCCGCGTTGGGGTTGCCCTGTTCGGCGAGGGTGGCGGCCAGTTGGGCCACGTCCACGGCGAGACGCGCGGTGTGGAGCGGCACCGTGGCGGCGTGCAGCCACGCGGCCCGAAGGGCATCAGCACGCCGTTTCAACGCCTCCGCCGTGTCCTTGGGCAGGCGGCGCGCGGCACGGACCCCGTCAAAGGCAGAAGCATCCGTTTCGACCAGAGTTTCGAGCTGCGCGCGGAGGGTCGCGGCCTGCGTCCGGTACTGTGCCATGGCGTCGGCCACGGCAGCAAAACGCGGGTTCTCCTGCGTGAGTCCCGCCACCATCTGCGCGAGCGCTGCGGCGAGGGCCGTGGCATGGGCGGCTGCCGAGCCGCCGCCCGGTGTGGGCGTGGCGGCGGCGATGCGATCGAGCAGTGGGTCCGATATCACCACTGTTGGACGTTCCAGTCGCGATTCGAGCGTCAGCTGTTCGGCGTTGCCACGCAACTTCACATGCTGCGCACCGGCTGCCAGCAGTACGCGGGCGGGCACCAATCCCACGATCTCACTCCAGGTCACGTCCACACCATGCTGCGCGGCTTCACGCGCGACGGTGTCAAACACCAGGTGCATGGGGGCGCGCTCGATGTCCACGAGGTTCATGGACACCTGCGCCTGGCCATCCACCTCGAGCCCAAGGGCCTTTACACCGGGCAGGCCGCCACTGCTTTCGCGCACGGCGCGCGCGACGGCCTTGGCCACGGGCAGATTGCTCGCGGGGCCCAGGTAGATGTTGTAGGCCACGAGAAAAGGGCGGGCGCCGATTGCGGTGGCGCCGGCGGTGGGATGCACGGTCGCGGCGCCAAAGTCGGGATGGCGCTCCGGATTGGTGACGATATCCTCGCGCAGTGCTTCGAAGCCGCGTCCGCGTACGTCGGCGAGGTTGCGGCGTGATGGCCGGCGCGCCGCCTGCTCGTAGAGGTACACGGGAATTCCCAGCTCGGTTGCCGCCCGTTCACCAAGCTGCTCGGCCAGTCGCACGCAGTCGGCCATGGTGGTGCCGTCGAGCGGCACAAAGGGCACGACGTCGGTGGCACCAATGCGCGGATGCACACCGCGATGCGCGTTGAGATCAATGCGATCACGCGCCACACGCATGGCAGCCAATGCCGCGGGCACTGCCGCGTCGAGCGAGGCCACAAAGGTGATGACCGTGCGATGGTGCGAGGCATCGCTCGACACGTCCAGCACCTGCGCGCCGGCCGTACCGGCGATGGCGTCACGCAGTGCAGCAATGACGTGCGCGTCGCGGCCTTCGGAGAAGTTGGGAACACATTCGACGAGGGGCATGATGCAATGTACCCGCCGTTTGTCTCGGCGTGCATGTCATATGCCGCTGACTAGGCGTTGTCAGCGTTCAGCCGCTCCAGGAACCACTCGTGCAGCACGCCGTTGGACGCCACGATGGTCCCGCCGCCCAGTGACACGTCACGACCCTCGAGATCGCTCACGCGCCCGCCGGCCTCCTGCACGAGCAACAAGCCGGCCGCATAGTCCCAGGGGTTGAGCCAGAGCTCCCAGAACGCGTCGAACCGCCCGCGTGCCACGTCGCAGAGATCGAGCGCGGCCGAACCGGCGCGCCGCATGCCCGACACCTCCGGCATGAGCCGCCGCATCATGCGCAGATATTCGTCGGCGCGTGTCACGTCCTTGAACGGAAAGCCCGTGCCGATCAGTGCGCGCGCTGGCGAGGACAACTCGGACACCCTGAGCGGTGTGTCGTCGACGTAGGCTCCACCATCACGCTGCGCGTGATACACGCCGCCGCGGGCCACGTCATGCACCACGGCCGCCTGCGGCACGCCATCGAGGGCCACGCAGATGGACACGCCGTAGGCCGGAAAACCGTGAAGGAAGTTGGTGGTGCCGTCGAGCGGATCGACGATGGCCACGAGGCCGTCGTGGGTACTCCCGCCGCCCAATTCCTCGCCGACAATGCGCACGTCGGGCGCCTGCGCGGCAAAGTGCGCCCGAATGCGCTCCTCGGCACCCAGGTCCACCCGACTCACGAAGTCGGTGGCGCTCTTTTCCTCCCACACCAGCTGTGCACGGTCGTGGCTGGCGGAGGCGATGAACTCCGCGGCAATGGCGGCAGCGGCGCGGGTCACCTGCAACCAATGCGCGCGATCAGTGGACGACATGGGAGCGTGTTGAAGACGAAGGACGGGGGCCGGCGCGTTGCTGCGCTCCCGGGCCCGGACTAGCTTTGCAAGATGGCACGCATCTTCAGTGGCATCCAGCCGTCAGGCGAACTGCACATCGGCAACTACCTCGGCGC
Organism: Gemmatimonas sp. UBA7669; assembly: GCF_002483225.1. Taxonomy (NCBI): domain Bacteria; kingdom Pseudomonadati; phylum Gemmatimonadota; class Gemmatimonadia; order Gemmatimonadales; family Gemmatimonadaceae; genus Gemmatimonas; species Gemmatimonas sp. UBA7669. The sequence continues at coordinate 11,764 of NZ_DLHL01000044.1, forward strand.
CGTCAAGAACTGGACTCAACTCCAGGAGACGCACCCGGGCGCGATCTATTGCGTGGTGGACTACCACGCCATCACCGGCGCGTACGATCCGGCGGTATTGCGCGCGCGCCGCTGGGGTATGGCCAAGTCGCTGCTGGCCGCCGGCATCGACCCGGCCAAGTCGTCACTGTTCATGCAGAGCGACGTGCCCGAGCACACGGAGCTGTCGTGGATCTTCACGACCATTACCCCGTTGGGTGACCTTGAGCGGCAGACGCAGTTCAAGGACAAGTCGTCGAAGTTGGAGAGCATCCCGGCGGGCCTGCTCATGTATCCGGTGCTGCAGAGTGCGGACATTCTGCTGTACCGCGCCGACAGCGTGCCTGTTGGTGAGGATCAGGTGCAGCACCTTGAGCTGGCGCGCGATACGTCGCGCAAGTTCAACGCCAAGTTCGGTGTGGAGTACTTCCCCGAACCCAAGCCGTTGCTCACGCCCACACGGCGCATCATGGGCCTCGACGGCAACGCCAAGATGTCCAAGTCGCTGGGCAACACGGTGGGCCTGCTGGAGAGTGACGACGAGATCTGGCAGAAGCTGCGGCCGGCCATGACCGATCCGCAGCGCGTGCGCAAGAGTGACCCGGGTCGTCCTGAAGTTTGTAACATCTTCCAGCTGCACAAGGCGTTCAGCGCCGAGCCCACGGTGGAACACGTGCGCCAGCAGTGTGAGACGGCGGGCTGGGGTTGCATGGACTGCAAGAAGGTGCTGCACGAGGGCATGGTGCAGGAACTCACGCCCATTCGCCGGCGTGCCGAGCAACTGGACGCCGAGCCGCAGCGGGTGCTGGATGCACTGGCGTCGGGCGCCGCCGCGGCGCGCGGGTTGGCGCAGGAGACCATGCGTCAGGTGCGGGAGATTGTGGGGCTCGACGGGCTGGCCCTGCCAGCCTGAGGTTGCGGGGCACCGAGGCCGGTCGTCCTGACTCGGAGTGTTTCGGCTCCGTTTCACCCCTCTCGGTGCGTGTGACCGTGGCGATTGAAAAAATCATCAAGGCAGCCGTCGAACGCGGCGCCTCCGACGTGCACATCAAGGCCGGCGACGTGGTGCGCGCGCGCATCGACGGCCGTCTGATGGCGCTCACGAAGCAGTCCCTGTCGCCGGAGATGACGCGCGCCATTGCGCTGCATCTCATGGCCACCGATGCCGATCGCGCCACGATCGACACGCTCAAGGACCACGACTGTTCCTGGGCCACGCCGGGTGTGGGCCGTTTCCGTGTGAACATCATGCGACAGCGGCAGGCGCACTCCATTGTCATGCGTGTGATTCCCGAGCAGGTGCCCACCGTGCAGTCCCTGCGATTGCCGCCTGTGCTCACGCGCATTGCGCACACCGAGCGCGGCATGATTCTCGTCACGGGTGTGACGGGCTCCGGCAAGTCGAGCACCATGGCGGCGCTCGTGCACGAGATCAATTCGAGCTACGAGAAGCACATCCTCACGCTCGAAAATCCCATCGAGTATCTGCACAGTGACCTGCGCAGCTCGGTGACGCAGCGTGAGGTGGGGATCGATACCGACAGCTTCCGCATGGGGCTCAGGGCCGCGCTGCGTCAGGATCCCGACGTCATCCTCATTGGCGAAATGCGCGATGCGGAAACCATCGACACCGCCATGAAGGCGGCGGAAACGGGTCACCTGCTCATCTCCACACTGCACACCCCCGACGCGCAGAGCACCATCATGCGTATCGTGGCCATGTTCCCGCCCGAGGAGCAGACCGTGGTGCGCATTCGTCTGGCGGAGTCGCTGCACGCCGTGGTGTCGCAGCGTCTGCTGCCGCACAAGAGTGGGCAGGGCCGGGTAGTGGCGGCAGAGATCATGATCAACTCGTCCACCATCCGTGACCTCATTGCCGACGGCAACATTGCCGAGATCCGCGACTACATGGCCGACGGATCGCAGTACGGCATGCAGACCTTTGACCAGCATCTCACGGAACTGGTCAACACGGACGAGATCTCATTCGAGACGGCGCGTTCGGCCGCCACCAATCCAGCGGACTTCGAACTCGGCTTCCGCATGGGGCGCACGAGCGCCTCGGCGGCCACGCTGGGCAAGCAGCCGGCCGCACCAGCGCGGCCCACGGGCACCGGCCATCAGGCGCAGGCTGCGCCCGGCGGCGCCACGGGGACAGCAGCGGCCGGGCTGGCGCCGCTTGGCGCCAATCCGCTGGGTACGGGCAATGCCATGCCGCCGTTGGCCACCAGTCCCACCGGTCACGGCACCGTGACCAGTCCGAGCCCGCTCGAGGGCGAAGTGTTCGGCACCGGGTTCGAGACACTCTTCGGCGGCTGACCGATCCGCGGCTGACCGATCCGCGGCTGACCGTCCCGCTGCGCCATGCTAGCTTGCAGGCATGGCCAATCTCAGCGCAGCACAGCTCGGCGGGCTCATGGTGCCCGCCGTGTCCACGTTCACTCCGAGCGGAGATCTCGACGCTTCGGCATTCCGTCGCAATCTCGACGCGCATATCGCGCTGGGCATGGACGGCGTTCTGGTGGGAGGCAGCAGCGGCGAATCGGCCCTGCTGGATGACGCGGACCGTCAGCAGCTGCTGGGCTGGGCCCGCGACGCCGTACCGGCCGGCAAATGGCTCATTGCGGGAGTGGGCAGCGAAAGCACGCGGCTAACCATTGCCCGTGCCCGTGATGCCAAGGCGGCCGGAGCCGACGCGGTGCTGGTGATTGCGCCGCACTACTTCCTCAAGCGCATGACGGAGCCGGCGCTTCTGGCCCATTTCACGGCGGTGGCCGAAGCGAGCCCCATTCCCGTGCTGCTGTACAACATGCCGGCCTATGCGCATCTCGTGCTCAGTCCGGCTTTGGTGCACGAGATGGCCCGTCACCCCAACGTGATCGGCATGAAGGACAGTGCCGGCAACCTCCCGGTGCTGGCGCAGTATCTCGAAGCGCAGGGCGACGGCTTCAAGGTGCTCACGGGCAGTGGTGGGTCGGTGGTCCCGGCGCTGGAGCTTGGGGTGTCCGGTGCGATTCTGGCCATCGCGCTGTATGCCGGCCGTGCGGTGCGGACGATGGTGGACACCTGGCGCGCCGGTGACCGCGAGGCGGCGGCGGCCATGCAGCAGACCCTCACCCCGCTCGCGACTGATATTGCCGGGGCCATGGGGCCTGCTGGCATCAAGGCGGCCATGACCCTCGTGGGCCTCGATGGCGGGCCGCCACGTTCGCCGCTCCAGCCGGTGCACGGCGACGAGCTGGCCACCGTGCGCGCGCGGCTGCAGGCCGCTGGCCTGATCTGACCCTGGCCGGGCCGGGAAACCCGCGCGTCCCGCCACCGTAGGGTCGTCCATGCTTGCCCTGCTGCTGCTGACCTTGGGTCTCCTCGTGGGACTGGTGCTGGTGCCCCTCGGACTGCCGGGTCTCTGGATCATGCTTGGCAGCGTCCTCGCGTACTGGATGGCGGTGCCCGACGGCAGTGTGGGTCTGATCACGCTGCTGGTTGCTTCGGCCCTGGTGGTGGTGGCCGAGGTGCTGGAGTTCACCATTGCCGGTCGCTACGCCCGCAAGTACGGCGGCTCGCGCCGGGCGGGCTGGGGCGCCATGCTGGGCGGCGTGCTGGGCGCCTTTGTGGGGGTGCCCGTGCCGGTCATTGGCAGCCTCGTAGGCGCCTTTGCCGGGGCGTTTGCGGGCGCCTTTGTGGCCGAGCTTACGGTGGCGAGGGCGGCGCGTGGCGAACCGGTGCAGGTGGCCACGGGGGCGTTGATTGGCCGGGTCGTGGCGGCAGCCACCAAGGTGGCGTTTGGCGTGGCCATCGTGGCGTTGGTGCTGTTCGCTGCCCTTGTTGGGCGGCTGAACGGCATGGGCTGATCATTGGGCAGGCGAGGACCGAAATGGCCGGGCGCATTGCTTCGCGCCACGTCCGGGCTAGATTTCAACAACGCCCCGCGGACCGTCCGCGGGGCGTTTTTTTGTGTGCGGCCCTTGGGGGTCGCCGGAGACACCTCGCATGTTCGATTCGACGACGCGCACCGTGGTGGTGGTGGGGGCGCAGTGGGGCGACGAGGGCAAGGGCAAGCTGGTCGATGTCCTCGCCGAGAAAGCTGATTGGGTGGTGCGCTATCAGGGGGGCGCCAACGCCGGGCACACCGTGCACATCGGCGACAAGTCCTTCGTGCTGCACCAGATCCCGAGCGGCATCCTGCACCCCGGCGTGCGCTGCGCGATCGGCAATGGCGTGGTGATGGACCCGGAGACGCTGTTCACCGAGGTGGACGAACTCATCGCGGACGGCGTGGACGTCGAAGGGCGTCTCTATGTGAGCGAGCGCGCACACCTCGTCATGCCCTACCACAAGCTGGTGGACAAGGCGAGCGCGGCCAGCAAGGCCATTGGCACCACGGGCCGCGGTATTGGTCCGGCCTACGAAGACAAGGTGGCGCGCCGCGGCGTGCGTGTGCTCGACCTGCGCAATGCGGAACGATTGCGCGAGCTGGTGACGCTGGGCGTGGAGCGTGCCAATGCGCAGCTCGAGCGATCGGGCAGTGACCTGCGTGCCTCGGTCGACGAAACCCTTGCGACACTGAACGCGTTGGCTCCGCGCCTGCTTGGCCTGTCGGAAGACGTGGGCCTCTGTGTGCACCGCGCCATCAAGAGCGGTGCGGCGGTGCTGCTCGAAGGTGCGCAGGGCTCGCTGCTCGACGTGGACCACGGCACGTATCCGTTCGTGACCTCGAGCAACACCACTGTTGGTGGTGCCGCCATTGGCGTGGGCATTTCCCCCATGTCACTCAACGCAGCGCTTGGGGTGGTGAAGGCCTATACGACACGCGTGGGCAATGGCCCGCTGCCGACGGAGCTCGAAGAGCCGTTGCACAGTCATGTGCGAACTTTGGGGCACGAGTTTGGTGCCACCACGGGACGCCCGCGTCGCTGCGGCTGGTTTGATGGGGTCGTCGTGCGGTACGCGGCGCGTGTGAACGGACTCACCGGGCTTGCCATCACCAAGCTGGACGTGCTGGACACGCTCGAGAAGCTGGCTGTGTGCACGGGCTACCGCGTGGGCGACGAGGTGTACACGGAGTTCCCGGCGGACCTCGCGCTGCTCGAGAAGGCAGAGCCGGTGTACGAGTGGTTCCCGGGCTGGCAGCAGTCCACGCAGGACGCGCGCAAGCTCGAAGACCTGCCGGCCAACGCGCGCGCCTATCTCGACCGCCTGGAAGCGTTGTGCGAAACGCCCATTGCCTTCGTGAGCGTGGGCACGCGGCGCGATCAGATCATTTCGCTCAAGGCCTGATCGGCACGTGACGCAGGAACAGTCGCCCGGGCCGGTGTCCGCTGAGCACGCCGCGCTGGTGGATGTGGCGGTGGTGGGTGCCGGTCCCTGCGGCCTCGCCGCCGCCATTGCCGCGCGGCGTGTCGGCATGTCCGCGGTGTTGTTCGATCGCGGCTGTCTGGTGAGTGGCATTGCCGGGTACCCTACGTACATGACGTTCTTCTCCACCGCCGAGCGACTGGAGATTGGCGGCGTGCCCTTTGTCGTGGCGAGTGACAAGCCCACGCGGCGTGACGCGCTGGCGTACTACCGGGCGGTGGCCACGCTGTACGACCTGGATGTGCGGCAGTACGAAACCGTAGAATCCCTGCGTCCCGTGCGAGTCGATCCGCGTCCCGGTCAGGCAGAGCCGGCGCGCGCGGCGCGCTGGCTGATTGCCTCGCGTTCGCGTCATGGCGTTGTGCGCGAGACGGCGGCGCACGCGGTGGTCATGGCGACCGGCTACTTCGGTCGCCCGAATCGGCTCGGTGTGCCCGGCGAAGATCTGCCACATGTGCGGCATGGCTACACCGAGGGGCACGGCGCCTGGCGTCAGGATGTCGTGGTGATTGGTGGCGCCAACAGTGCAGTGGACGCGGCCCTCGAGCTGCAGCATGCCGGCGCGCGCGTCACGATCGTGCACTTCGCCGAGTCGGTGGACAGCAACGTGAAGCCCTGGGTGCGTCCGCTCATCGAGGGGCGACTGCGCGACGGCAGCATTGCTGCGCGATTCGGATCCCGTGTGCAGCGCATTGGTCCGGGTGTGGTGGAGCTGACCACGCCGGACGGGTCAGAGACGCTGTCGGCCGATCAGGTGTACGTCATGACCGGCTACCTGCCGGAGACCGGGCTGTTGGCTTCGGTCGGTGTGCCGGTGGATCCGGAGAGCGGCATTCCGGCGCACGATCCGCTCACGATGGCGACACCCGTTCCGGGTGTCTACCTTGCAGGAGTGATTGCCTCGGGCAACCAGGCGAATCGCATTTTCATCGAGAATGGCCGCGATCATGGTGACGCGATTGTCGCGCACCTGACCCGCTGACCCGCTGTTCTCTTTCCGCAGTCCGTACCCCGTTCCCGACTCCCCATGTCCGGCTTCCCCGATGTGATGGACAAGCTTGTGTCGCTGTGCAAGCGACGTGGCTTCATCTTCCAGTCGTCCGAGATTTACGGCGGCACGGGTTCGGTCTGGGACTACGGGCCGTTGGGCGTGGAACTCAAGAAGAACATCAAGGATCGCTGGTGGAACGCGATGGTGCGTTCGCGTGATGACATCGAGGGGCTCGACGCGGCCATCCTCATGCATCCGCGCACCTGGGAAGCGAGCGGGCACGTGGCCGGCTTCGTGGACCCGCTGGTGGACTGCAAGACCTGCAAGGGGCGTTTCCGCGCCGACAAGCTGGAAGACGCGCGCTGCCCGCAGAAGCCGAGCAAGCAGCCGGGCCAGCACGAGGCCTGCGCCCTGACGGAAGCGCGCCAGTTCAACCTGATGTTCAAGACGCACATGGGCGCGCTCGAGGAGAGCGCGAGCATCGTCTATCTGCGCCCGGAAACGGCGCAGGGCATCTTCGTGAACTTCCTCAACGTGCAGCAGTCGATGCGCCAGAAGGTGCCGTTCGGCATCGCGCAGATCGGCAAGGCGTTCCGCAACGAGATCACGCCCGGCAACTTCATTTTCCGCACGCGTGAGTTCGAGCAGATGGAGATGCAGTTCTTCGTCGAACCCGGCACCGACATGGAGTGGTTCGAGACCTGGAAGGCGCTGCGTATGCAGTGGCATCTCGATCTCGGGCTCTCGGCGGACCGTCTGCGCTTCCATCAGCATGGCGCGAACGAACTGGCGCACTACGCCCGCGCGGCGTTCGACGTGACCTTCGATTTCGGGGGCACGCTGGGATACCAGGAAATCGAGGGCGTGCACAACCGCAGCGATTTCGACCTCACGCAGCACCAGCAGTACTCGAACAAGAAGCTCGAGTACTTCGACCAGGTGAACAACAAGCGCTATGTGCCCTACGTCATCGAGACGTCGGTGGGCGCGGATCGTGTCACGCTGGCCGCACTGGTGAACGCGTACCGCGAAGAGGCGGTGGAGGGAGAGGCCGAGGGCCGTGTGGTGCTGGGTCTGCACCCGAGCATCGCGCCCATCAAGGCGGCGGTGTTCCCGCTCACCAAGAAGGACGGCCAGCCCGAGATGGCGCGCAAGATCGTGGACGACCTGCGTGGGGCGTTCCCGGTGGACTACGACGAGACGGGCTCGATCGGCAAGCGGTATCGTCGTCAGGACGAGGTGGGCACGCCGTTCTGCATCACCGTGGATGGGCAGAGCACGGGCGATCAGACGGTCACGGTGCGTGACCGCGACTCCCTGGCGCAGGACCGGGTGGACGTGTCGCAGCTCAAGGGGTATTTGGCGGGCAAGCTGGTCGGCTGACGGATTTCCGGCTCGGTTGGTTTGGGCCGGCCTGGGTTTTTGAACAGCTCACGCAGAGGAATGGAGGGCGCAGAGTTCGCAGANNTCTGCGAACTCTGCGCCCTCCATTTCTCTGCGTGAGCTGTTTGTCATTCATTCTTCCGGCTGATAATTGTTCACGATTCGGGTCACGCCATCCACCAGCCGATATTGCCCGAAGTTGATCAGCAGCCCGATCGGGCGGTTCATGAGACGCAGGTAGGTAAGCAGTTGTTTTTCGTAGACGGCAGAGAGACGATCGGTGCACTTGAGCTCCACTGGTAGTGCGTCCTCCACCAACAGGTCGAGTCGAAACGCTCGCTCGATCTGCAGGCCCTTGTAGTTGAGTGCAATGGGAACCTGCCGTTTGAACTCCAGCCCCCTTACTCGGAGTTCGAGGCACAGCAACTCCTCATATACCGACTCCAGTAGCCCCGGCCCGAGTGCCCGGTGAATGTCGATGGCGGCGCCAATGACCTGGCCGCTGAGGGTGTCGAGCGATTCCATGCCCGATCATGCGCCAGGTCGTCACTGGACTGTCAGCGTCACCCGGCGCTGGCGTACGGCCTGCCGTGAGCCGCGTGAATGTGATGACGAACGGACGGCGAGTTGCCGAGCAGGGCGCGGGTCTGCATCGTAGACGGGATCAGTTCCGTCCCTCCCTTTCCCTGCCTCTGATGTCCATGCGTTCTCTCACCTGGCTGGCGCTGCCGGCGTTGACGCTGCTGCAGCCACCCGCGACACGTCCTGCCGCGAGACCGGCCTCCACGGCCGCTGCGCCGCGCGCCGCGCTCGCGCCCGTCACGCTCGACAGCGCATTTCTGTCGGCATTTCGCTGGCGCAACATTGGTCCTGATCGCGGTGGACGATCCATCGCTGCGAGCGGCGTGAAGGGCCGCAAGCAGGAGGCCTACTTCGGCGCCACGGGTGGTGGGCTCTGGAAGACCACCAACGGCGGCGAGACCTGGATGCCCGTCACCGACGGTCAGATCACGAGTGCGTCGGTGGGCGCGGTGGCCGTGAGCGAGTCGAATCCGGACATCGTGTACATCGGCATGGGTGAAAGTGCCATTCGTGGCAACATCATGCCCGGTGATGGCATCTACAAGAGCAGCGACGCCGGCAAGACATGGAAGCATGTTGGCTTCCGCACGGTGGACGCGATCTCCAAGATCCGCATTCATCCCACCAATCCGGACATCGTCTACGCCGCGGTGTTCGGCAAATACAGCACCACCAGCGAAGAGCGTGGCGTGTACAAGAGCACCGACGGCGGTGCCACGTGGAAGCGCGTGCTGTTCCGTGATGCCAGGAGTGGCGCGGTAGACATCGCCCTCGATCGGACCAATCCGCAGGTGCTGTATGCGGCCTTGTGGGAAGCATACCGCAAGGAGTATCAGATGTCCTCGGGTGGTCCGGGCTCCGGTCTCTACAAGAGCACCGATGGCGGCGAGACCTGGACGGAAATCACGCGCGCCAAGGGTCTCCCTTCGGGATTGGTCGGCAAGATCGGTGTGGCGCTCACGGCAGCCAATCCGAACCGCGTGTACGCGCTGATCGAGAACGAAAACGGCGGCCTGTTCAAGAGCGACGACGCGGGTGCGTCATGGACCCTCGTCAATAGTGACCGCAACATCCGGCAGCGCGCGTTCTACTACACGCACCTGTTCGCCGATCACAAGAACGCCGATCGTGTGTACATCCAGAACGTGTCGTTCTTCCGCTCGGATGACGCCGGCAAGACACTCACGAGCATTGGTCAGGGCAGTCATGGTGACTGGCACGACCTCTGGGTGAATCCCGACGATCCGGATCATCTGGTGGCAGGCAACGACGGGGGCGGCGCCGTGACCTTCAACGGTGGCCGTGCCTACTCGGCGCAGGACTTCCCCACCGAGCAGTGGTACCACGTCATCACCACCAAGCACGTGCCGTTTCATGTGTGCGGCTCGCAGCAGGACAACAGCACGCTGTGCACGCCCATGAACTGGAACCTCGGGCGGCAGAACGCCGCGCCAGGACAGGAAGCACAGGGTGGCATGGCCGTGTCGTATCAGGTGGGCGGTGGCGAGCCCGGGTACATCGCACCCGATCCGCTGGATCTTGATGTGTTCTACGCCGGCACCAACAACGGCGGTTACGTGGACAAATTCAACAAGCGCACCGGGCTCTCGCGCGAGGTGAATCCGTATCCGTGGTTCTATTCCGGTGAGCCGTCCAAGGAAATCAAGGAGCGCTGGCAGTGGACCTTCCCCATCCTGTTCTCACAGGTGGACCCGAAGCTGCTGTTCGTCTCCTCGCAGCGCCTCTGGGCCACACGCGACGGCGGCCGCACGTGGATGAACCTGAGTGGTGACCTCACACGTCACGCACCGGAAACGCAGGAGAAGTCGGGCGGTCCCATCACGGGTGACATGAACGGTCCCGAGGTGTACGGCACGATCTTCTCGGTGGGCCCGAGCAAGAAGGACGTGAACACGATCTTCACGGGCTCCGACGACGGGTTGGTGTTCGTGACGCGCAACTTCGGCAAGACCTGGACGAACATCACGCCCAAGGACATGCCGGAGTTTGGCCGGGTATCGCAGCTTGATGCCTCGTCGCATGACGCGGGCACGGTGTACATGTCGGTGCGCCGTCCGCTGCTCGACGATCGCAAGCCGTACATCTTCAAGACCACCGACTACGGCCGCACCTGGACCAAGATCGTCAATGGCCTGGGCGCGGAGGACTATGTGCACGCGGTGCGTGAAGACCCGACGCGCCGCGGGCTGCTGTACGCGGCCACGCAGCACGGGGTGTACATCTCCTATGACGACGGCGCCAACTGGCAGAGCCTCAAGCTCAACCTGCCCGACGTCCCGGTGGCCGACCTGATTGTCGAGCGCGATGAACTGGTCATCGGCACGCACGGCCGCGGTTTCTGGGTGATGGACAACATCGCGCCGCTGCGGCAGGCCACGCCGGCGGTGCAGGCGGCGTCACGCCATCTCTTCGCGCCGGCGGTGGGTTTGCGTTCTTCGCCGGGTGTCACGCTGTCGTGGCGCTTTGCCACGCGTCCGGTGCGCGGTACGCTGGCCATTCTCGATTCGGCGGGCAGTGTGGTGCGCGAATTCACGGGCGACACGGCCATGCAGGCCACGGCGGGAGGTGGCGGACGGCGCCGTGGCACGTCCAGCACGTTCCCGCTCGCGGCCGGTCTCACCCGCTTCACGTTTGATTTGCGGTCGACGGGTATCGAGAGCTTCCCGGGCATGATTCTCTGGGGCGCCGGAACGGCGGGACCCGCGCTGCCGCCGGGGCGCTATACCGTGCGTCTCACGGCCGATGGTGAAGAGCTCAAGGCGCCGCTGCGCATTCAGCGTAGCCCGCTCATTCCCGATGTGACCGACGCCGACTTGCGGCGCCAGTATGCCTTCGGCAAGCAGGTGCGTGACAAGACCAACGAGGCGCAGCGTGCCGTCATCGAGATTCGTCGGGTGAAGGCGCAGCTTGATGATCGCTACAAGCGCGCCAACGACGAGGCTGCGCTCAAGGCAAAGGGCGAATCGCTGCGCAAGAACGCCTCGGCCGTTGAAGAAAACGTGTACCAGGTGCGGAACCAGAGTGGTCAGGACCCACTCAACTTCCCCATCAAGGTCAACAACCGCCTGGCCAACCTGCTCGCCATGTCCGAGCGTGGTGACGGGCCGCCAGGCACCTACATGCCAGAAATCCTTGGCATTCTGAGCAAGGAGCTGGCGGGGTATCAGGCCACACTGGATCGCGTCTGGAAGACCGACCTGCCGGCAGTAAACGCCGAGCTGGCGCGTCTCAAGCTGCCTCCGGTCGACCCCAAGTGCACGGTGGTGACGGGCTGCAGCGCCACGCCCTGATGCCCCTGCTGCCACGGTCGCGTTCGCGGTTGCGGTTGCGGTTGCGGTGAAAGACCCTGCGTCGGGTTGGTCGGGCCCCCTTAGATTTGGGGCATGACCAACCCGACTCGTCTTGTTGCCCTGGTGACCGGGGCCTCTCGTGGCATCGGCCAGGCCATCGCTCGGCGTCTGGCGCCCACCCACGACCTGATTCTGGCTGCGCGCGACGCGGCCCGGCTGGAAGAGGTGGCCGCAGCCTGTCGTGCGGCCGGGGCCTCGGTTGATACCGTGTCTGTCGATCTCACCAAACCGGCCTCCATTGCCAAGGCCTTTGATGGCCGCACGGTGGACGTTTTGGTGAACAACGCCGGCGTGGCACACCTCAAACCCTTCCTCGAGCTGTCGGCGGAGGAATGGCATCATCAGGTGGACGTCAACGTGAACGCGTTGTTCCACGTCACGCGGGCCGTGTTGCCGGGCATGGTGCAGCGCGGCCGCGGACATGTGTGCATCATCGGCAGTACCGCCGGTCGCAACACGTTTGTGGGTGGCACCTGCTATGTGGGTACGAAACACTTCGTGATGGGCTTTGCCGAATCGCTCATGCTCGAAGTGCGTGATGCCGGCGTCGGCGTGTCCGTCATCACGCCCGGTTCGGTGGCCACCGAGCTCTTTCCGCCGGGTACCAATACCACGTGGATGCTCGAACCCGGTGATGTGGCGGAGGCCGTGCATTTCGCGGTCACCACGCCGCCGGCGGTCCTGGTGCATCGCCTTGAGGTGCGGCCCCTCACGCCCAAGCGTCCCCGTCGTGCACCGTAACGCGGGGCGTGGTGCACATGCGTGATGCGCGTGAGCTGCTGGCGGTGCGTGAGGTGGCGCATGCGTTCCTGCTGGCCGAGCAGCCAGGTGATGTGCAGCAGTTTGCGCTGGATCGCGTCACCCCGTTGCTGGGTGCGCAGTTCTCGCTCGTCATGCAACTGAGCAGCGATGGTGACCTGTTGCGACCTGTCGCGCAGCACGAATGGCCCGCGCCATACCGGGCGTGGATCGGTGCGCTGCGTGTGCGGGTGGGTGACGGTCCCAGTGGTATTGCGGTGGCCGAGCGACGGCTGGTGGAAGTGGAGGACCTCTTCGCGCAGCCGGAGCTCGAGACCTGGCATGAGGTGGCGCGGGAGCTCGGCTTTCGATCCATTCTTGCCGCGCCACTGGAAACGGCGGACGGGCCGATTGGTGCGGTGGCGTTCTACTTTGCCGACGCCACGCAGCTGAGTGAGGAACAGCGTACGCTGGTGCGGCTCGTTTCCGATCAACTGGCGGCGGTCACCGACAAGGTGCGTCGCGTCGATGCTCTCAGACGGGCCAATGCGGCGCTGGCCGATGCCAACGCACAGTTGGAGGGGCAGGCGCACGAATGGAGTCAGCGAGCCTGGCAGCGTGCACGGCAGGAGCAGGCCATGGTGCAGGCCCTGCAGCGGCTCACCGACCCGACCGATACGCGAGACGCCGCGGACCGCCTGAGAGCGGTGCGCACGCTGACAGATCATGCGGCGCGCCTGCTGGCCCTGCCGGGGCCGTCGACGCCGGTTCGCACGGATGAGGTGGACCCGCGCACACCCATGCGTGATGCGCTGGACCGTTGGCGCGCGCGTGCGCCCATGCTCTCCATGCACCTTGTTGAACCCACGGTGCTGTTGCCCACCATGGTGACCGACGCCGCGCTACTGACGGACGCGCTCGAGCTCACCCTGGGGCTTGCCGCCTGCGGCGCCTGCACTGCGGATGGCGATGTGCGGGCATCCATCCGAGTGGAACGCGGCTGGATGGCGCTCTCGGTGGAATGGCGCGGGCAGGTGGTGCTGGAGCCGGTTCCTTCGACCGAAAACGGCCAGCTCACCTGGTCGGGCACGGACCACGCGAATCGCGCGCCATCCAGCCAACTTCCACCGGATCCTCTGCGTATACTTCAGGTGCGGCCGGAGGCGCTCGAATGGGTCGCCGGCAGCCCGTACGCTGCCGTGAAACAGGCGGTGGCGACCATTGATCTGCCACTGGTTCGCGCCATGGTGCAGCGCCTTGGCGGCGACCTGCGGCTTGATGCCGAGGCCGGGCTCGACGCCCAATCGCAGGAAATCCGCCTCGTATTTCCCATCACCGCGTGAACTGCAGCCCCCAACGCATGTCTTCGTCACATCAGCAGTCGTCCCGCCAGTTGCAGGAGAGCCTCACGACCTGGTCCGTGTCTGAGGTGTTGCAGCAGGCCGTTGAATTCTTCGCGCGCCAGAGTGGCATTTACAGCGCGTTCCCCGAGAAACAGGGACCGAGCCACGTGGTGCTGCGCGGACAGGGTGGCGAGGAACTCGTCATCGCGGCGCGTGAAACGCCGCAGGGGACGGCCGTATCGGGGTCGAGCTATCTCTTCGATCAGCAGGTGGCGCGTTTCCTCGCGTCCATGCCGCCGGTGGGCAGTCTGCCCGTCTCGGCATCCGCCGCCCTTCCCGCGAGCGTCGAGGGTGGGGCATGAGCGCGACGCCTTCTGCGGCTCAGCAGTTCGTGAATGCGCTGCGTGTGCGTCCGGGTGTGCTCGAGGCGGCGCCGGTTGCAGCGGCGCAATGGATGCTGCGCGTGCAGGCCGCCGACGTGTTCGACGCCGTGCGTGTGGCCTGTGAGCCGACCACGCGGGTTGCCGACATGAAGGCGCTGGCCATGCAGGCGCTTCTGCCTGACGTGGCGCAGCATGACACCTATCTGGTCAAGCTGCATGGCGCCGAGATCACCAACGAAACGCTGACACTGGAACAGGTGGGCGCCAGGAACGCGTCCACGTTGTTCCTCACGTCGCGTCGCCGGCGTCCGCTGCGGTGACCACGACGGCGGCGTCGGATACCGCGCGTCTCATCGAGGCCGTCCATCAACTGCGCGCGCAGATCGCGCGGCGCGTGGTGGGGCAGGATGCGGTGGTGGAAGAAATCCTCATGGCCTTGGTGGCGGGTGGTCACGCGTTGCTGGTGGGTGTGCCGGGGCTCGCCAAGACGCTGATGATCCGCTCGGTGGCGGATGCCATGCAATTGGTGTTTCGTCGCATCCAGTTCACGCCGGATCTTGTGCCCAGCGACATCACCGGCACGGAGATTCTCGAGGAGAGCACCAGTGGGCACCGCGCCTTTCGCTTCGTACAGGGGCCGGTGTTTGCCAACATTGTGCTGGCGGACGAGATCAATCGCGCACCGCCGCGCACGCAGGCCGCGCTGCTCGAGGCCATGCAGGAGCACAGCGTGACGGCGGCCGGCCAGACCATGCGTTTGCCGGAGCCGTTCTTCGTGTTGGCCACGCAGAACCCCATCGAGCAGGAAGGCACGTATCCGCTGCCTGAAGCGCAGCTCGATCGCTTTCTGTTCGACATTCGCGTGGGCTATCCGAGTGAAGCGGATGAGGTATCGATTCTCCGCGCCACCACGGGAACGGCCACTGGTGCCATCACGCCGGTCTTCACGGGCGAGGATGCGCTGGCGCTGCAGCGCGCCGTGCGCGCACTGCCCTGCAGTGAGTTGCTGCTGCAGTACGCCGCGCGCCTGGTGCGCGCTTCGCGTCCGCAGGAAGGCCAGGGGCCGGCCCTGGTGCGGCAATATGTGCGCTGGGGGGCCGGGCCACGCGCGGGGCAGGCGCTCATCCTCGGTGCGAAGGCGTCGGCGCTGCTCGCGGGTCGCGCTGCCGTGTCGCCTGCGGACATCCGGCGTGTGGCCATGCCGGTGCTGCGGCATCGTATTCTCACCAACTTTGCGGCCGAGGCCGACGGGGTGTCTTCTGAGCCCGTCGTGGAGGCCTTGCTGGCCCATGTGGCGCCGCCCAGCAGCGCCCTTGGCGACTGACACGCAAGCGCGCGTGCGGTCGGCATGGTGCTCGCATGACCCCTGAGCTCTCCGCCTACGGTCCACTGCTCGACGCGCTGCGCGGCGTGCGCTGGCCGGCGCGTCGCGCGGTGGGTGCCGCGCCGCCAGGAGGCCATCGCTCCACGCAGCGCGGGACGGCAGGTGAGTTCACGGAGTATCGTGGCTATCGCCAGGGCGATGATCCGCGAACACTGGACTGGAAGCTGCTGGCGCGCAGCGACCGGGCCTTCGTGAAGGTGAGCGAGGATCGCGCGCTGCTCACCACCTGGGTGTTGCTCGACGCCGGCGCCCGCATGGCGTATCCCGCCGATGGGCGCACGCGCAGCAAGTGGGACATGGCCTGTCAGCTCGCCATGGGCCTTGTGGCGGTTGCGCATGCGGCGGCTGATCCGGTGGGCGTGCTGGTGGCCACGGCATCGGGGCCCCTACGACTTTCCCCGCGCACACGTCGTGGTACGGTGGCCGATGCGGCACGTACCCTGTCCGGTGTTCGTGCTGGTGGCGGTGCTGGTGTCGGTGCGAACAATGGCGACTCGCGTCTTGCGCCGCTGCTGGCCACCGTGGCGCCGCGCTCCCGGGTCGTGGTGCTGAGCGACGCATTGAGTGATCTCGACGCGCTGCTCAAGACTGCGGCCTCCCAGGTGATTGGTGGGACGATGCTGGACTTCGTGCATGTCGTGGCGCGCGAAGAGCTCGATCCACCGGCCGGAGTGCATCTGGCCCGTGATCCGGTGGATCGTGCGCGTGAAGCGGTGTTGCCGGCGCGCGGGCGTTCGAGCTACACACAGAACTTCGCGGCGTTTCGTGCTGACGTCGC
The DNA here is from genome assembly GCF_002483225.1 of Gemmatimonas sp. UBA7669. NCBI lineage: Bacteria > Pseudomonadati > Gemmatimonadota > Gemmatimonadia > Gemmatimonadales > Gemmatimonadaceae > Gemmatimonas > Gemmatimonas sp. UBA7669. The sequence continues at coordinate 28,090 of NZ_DLHL01000044.1, forward strand.
CGCGCGCTGGCGGGCCATCGGTGCCGGCTATCGCGAAGTCTGCACCGACGACGATGCCGCGCGTGCGGTGCGCGCGGTGATTGCGGGGGTACCGGCGTCATGATCTCGATGCTGCTGCCGTGGGTACTCGGCGTGGCCGTTGCCGGCAGCGTGGTGGTGTTCGTCTGGCACCTGCTTTCTGTCAGACAACCGCCGGAGTTGCTGCTGCCCACTGCACGCTTTGTGCCCGGTGCGGACGCCCGTGCCGTGGCGCGTCGTCCGAAGCCCAGTGACCTGCTGCTTCTGCTGTCGCGTGTCGTGGCCGTGCTGGCCATTGGCGCGGCCTTCTCGGGCCTGCGCTGCGCAAGCGGCGGTGCGCAGTACGCTCGCCTTGTGTATGTGGACCGCCAGCACACAATGGATGCGTTGCCCGCAGCATCGCGCGTGCTGGACAGCGCCTCCGTGACCGATGTGGCCGGCGACACGGTTGGGCGTTGGCAGCGGCTCGACCTGCAGGTGGACCCCGGCGCGGCCCTGGCGCGCGCATGGTCGGATGTCGCATCGCTGCTCAGAGCATATCCATCGATTGAGCAGGTAGAGCTGGCCGTGCTCTTGCCGGCATCGGTGCAAAGTCGGCGCGGATGGGACGTGTGGCGCGCACAGTGGCCGGGCCCCGTGCGGGTCGTCGCGCGAGACTCAGTCGTTCGCGATGCTGAGCGCACGGTGGTGCTGCGCGGCGCGAAAGCGGACGACGTGGTGTCGTCCGCGCTGACGGTGCATGTGCCACAGGCTGCGCCACTCCGCGACGCCGTGGCAGCGTCCAGTGAAGCGCGTACCCTGGTTACGATTGCCCGGTCGGACAGCGTGCGCATGCCCCGTGACTATGCGGGAGTGTGGGTACAATGGGTCGATGGACGCGGACCTGTACGCGATACGATGGCCGCGATGTCTGCTGCAGGTCGCACGGTCGTGGGCCCCTTTGTACGGCGTGGCGACTCACCGCGCGCTGAGGGCGGGCGCATCATCGCCTGGTGGAGCGACGGCGAACCCGCTGCCACGTCAAGAGTGCAGGGCTCAGCCTGCGTGGTTGATGTGCAAGTGGAGGTGCCACCGGGAAGTGACGTGCTGCTGTCACCGGAAGCCGGTGGACTGACGAGTGCCATTGTGAACGCCTGCGCGCCGGAGGGCCTGGCGGGCGCTTCATTGGCAGAGGACCCGGCTGCGGACACGTCGCAGTCGAGCACGGTCGCAGCAGTTCCGGCCGATCTGCTGCGCGCCCGGGTCACTGTGCCGCCACCCGATGCTGACAGGCGTTGGACCTTCGCGTTTCTGGTGTTGGCCGGTGTCGCGTTGCTGTTGGAATGGCGGATGCGCCAGTGACCGATGTGTCCGCTCGGGCGGCTCGCGCATGGCCGCAGGACATGCTGAAGGCAACGCTGCAAGACGTGCAACGGGCGCTTACGCACGCGCGGCGTGGACGTGTGCTCTTGCTGGTGATGGCTTCCGCGCTTGGGACTGCCGTGCTGGCGCGCCTGATGCTACGTGTGCCGCAGGCAGCCGCAACGCCGGGGACGACCGTTGCCGTAGTCGTGCTGTTTGGCGTGCTCGTGGTGGCTCTGGTTGTCCGCGCACGTCGAGCTGAGTGGACTGAACCCTCACTGCCTCGCGTTGCGCTATGGATTGAGGAACAGACCGAGGAAACACCGACGCACGCGCTGGTGACCTGGGCTGAGCTTGCTGCTGCACCATTGTCACCGCCCTCGTCGTGGGATTCGCCGAGTGAGGGGCTGCAGCAGTCGGCCAACGAAGTCGTGACGCGGAGTGCAAACAGCGGGGCGCTGGCGCGTGCGCTCTCGCGCCGACGCTGGGCGCTGTGGCGTGGCCCCTTGCTCTTTGTCGCCGGCGCCGTGTTGCTCTTGCTGGTTGGCGGGAAACGGCAGCCGGCCTTCAATTCGGCCACGGTCGGCAACACGCGCAGCGAAGGGCCCGCCGCCCCCGGTGCGACAGGCAGCAGTGCTGGTGGTTTGGGGCGATTGCGCATGCGGGTTGAGCCACCGCGTTACGCGGGCATTCCCGACAGCGTGTTTGACGATGCGAGCTCTGTGCGTGCACTCAGCGGCAGCCGCATTGTCGTGGAGGGCGTCGGCGTTGCACCGCATGCCACGCTGGCGGTGGTGGGCACAGACAGCGCAGGGCGCGCTGCCCCACGTGTGCTCCGTACCGCCAGCGACTCGCTGGGGGGATGGCTTCTGCGCTTTGCTGCGCAGGACGTTCCGCTGGCACTCGGCCTCCGCCGGGGGGAGGCATCGAGACTGCTGGTCGTGGAGGGTGTGCGGGACTCACTTCCCCGAGTGAGCCTCGAAGCGCCTGCACGGGACAGTGTGTTTCGCGAAGCCCGAGGTAGCCTCGTACTCGAGGCGCGGGCCAGTGACGACCTGGGCGTGGCGTCGGCTTCGTTCGAATTGGTGGTGAGTTCCGGCGAGGGTGAGCGATTCACGGTGCGCACCGTGCTGGTCGGTGCGCAACGCTACGCGCCACCGGCAAAGCGGGCCAGCTGGCGTGGCACGCTGGACCTCGCTGCGCTTGGACTCGGACCCGGGGATGTCGTACATGTGCGTGCGGTCGCCCGTGATGCGCATCCGCTGGCGAGTCGCGAAGCTGGAAGCAGTGAAACACGCGCCTTCCGCATTGCACGTCCCGCCGAGTACGACTCGGTGGCGGTGGAGCCTGCGCCACCGCCGGCGGTGGATTCGTCGCTGCTGAGTCAACGCATGCTGCTCATGCTGACCGAACGACTCGATGCACGGCAGAAGCGTATGGCGCGCGCTGAGGTGCTGCGTGAATCGCTGCGCATCGCACGGGACCAGCAGAAGCTGCGGCTGGCGGTCGGCGATGTGGTGTTTCAGCGCCTGAGCGGCGAGTCCAGTGTCGAGCATGCGCACTATGCCGGTGACGGGCATGATCATGGCGTGGATCAGCAGGGTGGCAAGCTGGCCATGAGCACCAATAGCACAACGGGCATGCTCGAAGAAGGCAACGACTCACCCATCGTGGCCATCAACAAGCCCCTGCTCGAAGCCTACAACGCCATGTGGGACGCGGGACGCGCCCTGGAGCAGGGCGATCCGCGTGGCGCCATTCCGGCGATGCGCCGCGCGCTCGAGGCCATTGAGCGCTCGCGCGCGGCCACGCGACTCTATCTGCGTGGTCGTCCGCCGCAGGTCATCGTGGACCTGGCCAAGGTGCGCCTGACCGGAAAGGACACGGGCCAAACCTTGCCGCGCAGCACACGACTGGCCGTGCCGACCTTGTCTGCACAGCGTGATGCCCGACTGGTGGCCGTGGCGGTGGAGATGGCGCGGGAGTCGGCTACCCCAAACGCAGAACGGCGCCCGGTGCGCGATTCGCTGCTGTTGCTGCGTGCGGAAGCGCTGGCCGACGATCCGGCGTTTGCGGCGGCGCTGGGCCGCCTGCTGGACGCCATGGGCAAAGGTGGTGATGTAACCAACGAGTTCGTGGCCGCGCGGCGTGTGCTCGGCAATGTGCGGCGAGCAGCGGTGCAGCCGTGGAGCAGCGGTACGCCATGACCCCTCACGATCAGCTGGCGAATCACGAGGTTCCGGCGCCCTTCGTGTTTGCCACGGCGCAGTACGAGTCCGGCGACTGGGACTCGGCTCCGTTGGTGCCGGCCAACGTGATCGACTCGGTGGCGCGCTACACGGCGCTTCCGGTACGGCCACAGGGGGTCACGGTACCGCTGTCATCGACGGCCATCATGCAGTACCCGCTTCTGTATCTCACCGGGCATCTGCCGGTGCGTTTCACCGAGCGGGAGGCGGAGACGCTGCGGCGCTATCTCGCGCGTGGCGGGCTGCTGTTCGTGGATGACCACAACCACGACGTGGACGGTGCGTTCAACAAGACCGCACGCGAAGAGATTCGTCGGGTGGCGGGCCCTCTGATGCCGCTGCCCAACACCCACGAACTGTATCGCTGTTTCTTCGTGTTCGAGAATGGTCCGCCCACTACATCGCATGAAATGAACGGGTGGGGTGACAACCTCGTGCACGAGCATCTCGACGCCGTGCTGCACGAGGGACGGATTCGTGTGCTGTTCTCCAACAAGGACTATAGTTCCGAATGGAGCTTTCACCCCGACAACAAGCGCTTCCTCTCGGTGGACAACACCAAGTTCGGCGTCAATCTGGTGGTGTATGCCCTCACCCGCTGAACGCGCGTCGGCCAGACCACGTGCCGCCTTCGAGGGCCTGTGCCGGCTCGCTGCCGTCCTCGCCTTGGCGGCCGCGCTCTGGCGCACGTCGGCCGAGCATGCGAATGCTGCGGACTATGCACCGGAAACGCTTCATCTGTCCGTCGGCCAGACGGATTCATCGCTGGCGGCGCATCTCATACAGCGCATCGGTGCACCAAACGGTGCGTCAGTTGACACGATTCCGCTCCGTCTTTCGGTGCTGCCTTCGCCATCGCAACGGGCGATGCTCGGCGTGTTGTCGCAATCGGGGACGGTGCTTCCGTGGCGCGACGGCAGCGGGAGCCGGGGCTTCGCGGCGCAGGTCGTGCGCGAGGCCGGCCCAACGGAGCCTCTTCATGTGCGGGCAGCGGTTCCGCGTGGTGCCGTGAGCCTGCGAGATGCTGGAGGGCTCATGGACTCACTGGTTGCGGGGCGGGACAGTCTCGTTGCGTGGCAATTGCGTACGGCCGCGGCGCCACTTCGTCTTGAGACCGCGCGGGCCGCGTTGAGCCTGCCCATGCCGGCGCCGACGGCCCCCAAGATGCTGCGCGTGATGGGTGAGCCCGGGTGGGAGTTCAAGTTCACGGTGGCCGCACTGGAAGAAGCGGGATGGCGTGTGGACGGCGCCGTGCGTGTTTCACCCACCGCGCGTGTGACCCTTGGCCCGGTGGCGCTGCTCGATACGGCGAAACATGCGGCGGTTGTCATTACCGACAGTACCGAGGTGGACGCGGCAAGTCTGCAGCGATTTGTGCAGCGTGGCGGTGGCTTGGTGCTCCTGGGTGATGCGCTGCGCATTCCGGCACTTGCGGCGTTGCGGCCGGCCCAGGCCACGCTGCGCCATGGCGCACTCGCTGGTGGCCTGGAGACCGATCAGCCGCTCACGGGACTTGAGCGATGGGAACTGACCCCGCGTGCCGGGGCTCAGGTTCTGCAGGCCGCCTCGGGTGATGCCGATGAGGGGCATGCGCATGAGGAGGCGCTGCTGGTGGCCCATCGGGTTGGTGCCGGCCGCGTGGTAGCCTCGGCCCATCGCGAACTCTGGCGCTGGCGCATGGAAGGTCCGGACGGTGGTCTTGAAGCGCACCGGCGCTGGTGGCAGGACGTGGTGGCGGCGGCCGGGGCGCCTTCGCCGGGCGCTACGTTCACCGCATCAGAACGTACGCCGTTTGCCGGGGACGCTGCGCCGTACGCCGACCTCGTTGGCTGGATCGGTGCTCCCATCGCCACGGACAGTGCGCCGAGTCCCCCCTCTGGTCAGACGGCGGCGCAAGTCACACGTTCCACACCATCCCGCACGCCATGGGCGGCGTGGCTCGGGGTGCTGGCCATGGCGCTGTTGTGTGCCGAGTGGGGATCGCGTCGTCTGCGCGGTCTGCGCTAGTGCGCACGTCGCGACGGCGGCTTGCCTGACGTCTTCTTCAAGGTCTGACATGAGCACTCGCGTGGCGCTGTTGTCCCACTCTGATTGCGGTGAACACGACACGGGGTGGGAGCACCCGGAACACGTGGGCCGTCTGGTCGCCATTCCGCGCGCACTCAAGCATCGGCTTGATCTCTTCGATGCGCTGCAACACATCGAAGGGCGTCACGCCAACGAAGACGAACTCGCCCTGGCGCATGATCGCGCCTACATCGCCCGGGTGCGCGACACGGTGGCGCAGGGCGGCGGACGCATGGATCCGGACACCGTACTGAGTCCGGGGTCGTGGGGGGCCATCACCGCCGGCGCCGGCTGTGTGTTGGATGGCGTGGACCTCGCGTTCTCCGGGGCGGCGTTGCGCAGCTTCAGTGCGGTACGCCCGCCCGGCCATCACGCGGTGCGCGACCGCGCCATGGGGTTCTGTCTTTTCGGCAACGTGGCCATTGCGGCGCACTATGCCGTTGCCAGACATGGTTGCGAACGGGTGCTGGTGGTGGATTGGGACGTGCATCACGGCAATGGCACGCAGGCGCTCGTGGAACATGATCCGCGCATTCGCTTCGTAAGCATGCATCAGTGGCCGTGGTATCCCGGTACGGGCGCCGCAGATGACCGCGGTCCGCATCAGAGTGTGTGGAACGTGCCCATGCCGCCCTCGCTGGCGCCGTTGCGATATACCGATGCACTGTTTTCCGCCATCGACGCGGCCACGCGGGATTTCACGCCGGATCTGGTGCTGATCAGCGCCGGATTCGATTGTCTGGCCGGCGACCCGCTTGGCGCATTCACCCTCACCATGGACGAGGTGCGGAGTATGACGCGCTTTATTGTCGCCCGTGCCGAGTCGTGGTGTGGGGGGCGTGTGGTGAGTGCGCTGGAGGGAGGCTACGCACCTGAACAGGTGGCGCAGGCCGTGCTGGTGCATCTCGAAGCGCTGGCCTGACGATGGCCCGCTCGCGAGGGGGACGCGGCGGCCGTGGCCGGCGCCATGGTGTGGGAGTTGAGCGGCCAGTCACCGAACGGGTGGTGCCTACGTCTGTCCCGGGGAAACCCGATCCGCTGCCGCGCGCGATGTATCACCCGCCGGGGGCGGCCGACGATGGCGTGGAGCTGGCCTGTCATCCGCGGGACTTCCCGCAGCGTGTAGCGTCGGGTGGCCCCCTGTGGGTGGACATCGACTCCACCGTGCGCTCGCAGCATGCGCTGTTGGAGAAGGTCTTTCATTTACACCCGCTGGCCATCGAAGACACGCTCAATCCGTCATCGCGCGTCAAGCTGGAAGAGTACCCGGACTTTGTGTACGTGGTGATGCGTGTCGTGAGCCTCGCGGCCGACACCGAGGATCCCTACGATCTCAGCAGCACCGACCTGCACTGCTTCCTCGGGCCGAGCTGGCTGGTGACGGTTCATGCGGGGCCGGTGGCGCCCGTAGAGCACGTGTGGGCCATGCTGCAGCGGACACCGGAACTGCTGGCGCGTGGGCCGGAGCGCACCTTGCACGCCATTCTCGACACCACCATCGACGCCTACTTCCCCATCCTCGATCAGGTGGACGAGTTCATCGACGGTCTCGAGGAGCGGGTGTTTGTGCGCTTCGACGAGCATGCCCTGCGCGATGTCTTTCACGTGAAGCGGCTCGTGCTCACGCTGCGGCGCTATCTGCAGCCCTCGCGTGAGGTGCTGAACGTGCTCACCAACCGGCCCTCGCCGCTGGTGGCTCCGGAGGTGCAGGTGTATTTCCGCGACATCTACGACCACGTGCTGCGCATCAACGACGCATTGGACACGTATCGGGATCTGCTGAGCAGCACCATGGACTCGTATCTCACGCAGGTGTCGAATCGGCTGGGGGCGGCCACCAAGCGTCTGTCGGTGGTGGCCACGCTGTCGCTTCCGTTCGTGACGGTGAGCGGCATGTGGGGCATGAACTTCGTCAACATGCCGCTGGCCAACTGGCCGCACGGGTTCTGGGTGCTGCTGGGCGTGCAGGTGGCATTGGCCGCGGTGCTATTTTTCGTGCTGCGACGTCGCGCGATCGCCTGACCATCTCCCACCGCCCGAGTTCCGATGTTCTGTCCAGACTGTGGCACCTGGAACCGCGCTGCCGCGGCCACCTGCACGCGCTGTGGCACGCGCCTGCCTGATGTGGCAGCGCCGCCGCTTGACGTGCCGGATGAGGAGCTGCGCGAGCTGCGGGCGGCGACAGGCAATCGCTACACGATCGTCAAGCGCCTGGGCAGCGGCGGCATGGCGCACGTGTACCTTGCGCGTCACGCCGTGCTGGGCCGGCCGCTGGTCATCAAGGTGCTGCATCGCAGCCTGTCGCAAGAGCCGGAGATGCGCGAGCGGTTCCGCCGTGAGGCGGAGGCGGCGTCACGGCTGGTGCATCCGTACATCTGCGCGATTGCCGACATGGGGACCAGCGGCAACATGGAGTATCTGGTCATGCCCTACTATGCAGGGGGATCGCTGGCCGACCTTCTGTCGCGGCGCAAGACGGTGGGCGCCACGACGGCGGCAGCGGTGGCGGCGCAGGTGGCCAGTGGGCTCGACTATGCGCATCGCCGCGGTGTCATTCATCGCGACATCAAGCCCGACAACATTCTCTTCGACGAGGATGGCAACGTGGCGCTCACGGATTTCGGCATCGCGACGGCACGCTTTCACGGCCGGTTGACGGCCAGCGGTCGCGCGATGGGCACTCCCCACTACATGTCGCCCGAGCAGGCCATGGGGCGGCTGGTGGATGGACGCAGCGATCTCTATGCGGTGGGGCTGTTGCTCTACGAGATGCTGCTGGGACATCCGCCATTCGACGGTGAGGACAGTTATGCCGTGGGCTACAAGCATGTGCATGAGGCGCCGGTGGCGCCCGATCAGGTGGATGCCCGGGTGCCGAGCGCACTCAGTGCCATCGTGATGAAGTGCCTGGCCAAGCAGCCCGCTGAACGCTACGATCGCGGATTCGAACTGGGGGACGCCCTGGTGCAGTTTCTGGCCAGTGTCGGCGGCGATGACTACCGCAACGCCCGAACCGCCCGCGTATCCGGCCTGACACCGTTCTGATCCCCTCCAATACTCCACTCCCCATGCAGCTGCACGCCGAGATTCTCACCGTTACCACGCGGCATCCCTTCATCATCGCCCGTGGTGGACAGAGCAGCTACCGCACGGTGTTCGTTCGCCTCGTGGACAACGATGGCGCGGAAGGCTGGGGAGAAGCGGCGCCAAGCCGCTACTACGGGGAGACGGCCGACTCCGCCTTGCTGGCGGTGCAGCAGTTTGCGCCGGTTCTGGCCAACGCGGATGCGTGGTCGCTCGACGCCATTGAGCGCGAACTCGAAAAGACCCTGCGTGGCAATGCGGCCGCGCGCTGTGCCGTGAGCGCGGCGCTGCATGATCTGGCGGCGCGCCGGCTGGCGGTGCCGCTCTGGAAGTACTGGGGGCTCGATCGATCGGCCGCGCCGCGCTCGAGCTTTACCATCGGCATCGCGCCTGACGAGGCGACTTTGCGCGCCCGTGTCCGAGAGGCGGCGCACTATCCCATTCTCAAGATCAAGCTGGGCTCGCACTGGGATCGCGAGGTCTTGCGCATCGTGCGGGAAGAAGCGCCGCGGGCTCAGCTTCGTGTTGATGCCAACGCGGCGTGGACCGCCAAGCAGGCGCTTTCCATGCTCGACGCCTTGCACGACGTGGGCGTGGACATGCTGGAGCAGCCACTGCCTCCCCAGGATCTCGCCGGACTGCGCTTCGTTCGTGATCGGGCAGCCATTGCCGTGGTGGCCGACGAGTCCTGTCTCGTGGCCAGCGACATCCCCAAGTTGGCCGGCGTGGTGGATGGCGTGAACATCAAACTGGCCAAGTGCGGTTCGCTGCGTGAGGCGCTGCGCATGATTGCAGTGGCGCGCGCGCACGACATGCGCGTGATGTGTGGCTGCATGATCGAAACGACCCTGGGCATTGCGGCAGCCGCACACTTCTCGCCGCTGCTCGACGACGCCGACCTCGATGGCGCGGCGCTCCTGTCTGACGATCCTTTCGATGGGCCGGGCATCCCCAACGGGCAGGTCACGCTCGGCGACGCACCGGGGCTTGGTGTCACCCGGCGCTGATCAGACCGGCGTTGATCTTACCGGCGTTCACCAGACCGGCCTTGACGTGACCGGTGGCGATCGCTGTATAGACGTCGCCCTGCCGGTCCCGCTGTTTCGGAGTTTCACGTATCGGGTGCCGGCACACCTGGCGTGGCCCGTGGAGCCTGGTACGCGGGTGGTGGTCCCGTTTCGGAATCGTTCGGAGGTTGGCATCTGCCTCGGCCCGTCCGCTCCACCACCGGGCGTGACGATCAAGGCGGTGCTGTCCGTGCCCGATGACGTGGTGTCGCTGCCGGCTCCGCTGCTCGAGACCGGACGATGGATTGCCGACTGGTATGCGGCGCCCATCGGTCTCACGCTGCGCGCCATGCTGCCGGTGGCGCTCGCGCAGGCCGCAACACCGCAACCCAAGTCACGTACCCAGCGGGTGGTGCGACTGGTATTGGAGCTCCCATCGCTCATGCAACGCGAGCAACTCTTTGCGCGCGCGCGGCAGCAGCGGGTGGTGTACGATCTGCTCGAGTCGCAGGGTGGCGAGGTGCCCTTCGACGCCCTGTGTGCGCAAGCGCAATGTTCACCCGGTGTGATTGCCGCGATGGTCAAGCGCGGCATCGTGGAGCTGCGCCAGGTGACCCAGTCGCGCGATCCGTTTGCTTCACGTACCGGCGTGGCGCCTCCGCCCGAACCGTCTGCGGCGCAATGTGCGGCCATCGATGCCATTTTGCGCGGCGATCCGGGGCAGGTGTTTCTGCTGCATGGCATTACGGGCAGCGGCAAGACGCTGGTGTATATCGAGGTGCTGCGGGCCGTGCTGCAGCAGCCACAGCGCACGGCCATTGTGCTGGTGCCCGAAATCGCACTCACGCCCCAGACCGTTGATCGCTTTCGCGGCGCGTTTGGTGATGATGTGGCCGTGCTGCATTCGGGGTTGTCAGACGGTGAGCGTCTCGACGCCTGGCAGGCCTTGCGGCGCGGCGAGCGGCGCATTGCCGTGGGCGCCCGCTCGGCGCTCTTTGCCCCACTCGAGCGCGTCGGCGTGGTCATTGTCGACGAAGAACACGAGGGCAGCTACAAGCAGTCGGAAGCGCCGCGCTATCATGCGCGCGAAGCCGCCATCGTGCGCGCACGGGCAGAGGGCGCGTTGGTGGTGCTGGGCAGTGCCACGCCGTCGCTCGAGAGTTGGGAGCGCAGCGAGCGCGGGCAGATCGTTCGCCTGACGCTGCCCGATCGTGCTGCTGGCGCGCAGTTGCCGCCGGTGCAGGTGGTGGATCTGCGTGCGTCCACACGGGACGCCCTGGCGAAACGCGCGCCCAACCTGCCGTTCGACGAGTCACTGGGGGTGCTCAGTGCACCGCTGGCCACGGCCATCGGTGCACGACTCGAACGCGGCGAGCAGACCCTGCTGCTGCTCAACCGGCGCGGCTACTCGGCGTTTGTGCAGTGTCATGCCTGCGGGGACGTGAGCGCCTGTCCCCATTGCAGTATCTCCCTCACCTATCATCGCACGCCCGAAGCGCTGGTGTGTCACTATTGCCAGTATCGTACGGGCGTGCCGACGGCATGTGGTGTGTGTGGCGAGAGCACGCTGCGCCGGCGTGGATTGGGCACCCAGCAGGTGGAGCGTGTCGTGAGCGAACGCTTCCCCACAGCGCGCGTAGCGCGCATGGATGTGGATACCACCAGCGGCAAGTGGGCCCACTCCCGCATTCTCGATCAGGTGGGCCGGGGCGAGGTGGACATTCTGCTGGGAACGCAGATGATCGCCAAGGGACTCGACTTCCCGAATGTGACGCTCGTGGGAGTGGTCGATGCCGACACCGGCCTCAACCTGCCGGACTTCCGCGCCTCGGAGCGCACGTTTCAACTACTCAGCCAGGTTGCGGGGCGTGCCGGTCGTGGTCCCAAGGGCGGCGAGGTACTGGTGCAGACTCGTCTCCCCGATGCCCATGCCGTGCGTCACGCGCTGCGTCATGACTATCGGGGATTCGTGCACGAAGAGCTGGGACATCGCCGTCAGCCCATCTATCCGCCGTTTGTGTCGCTCACCAACGTGGTGGTGAGTGGCAGCGAGCAGCGCGCCACCGCCAGCGCCACCCAGGCTGCGGCCGAATGGGTAAGGGAGCTCGTGCAGCGTCGTGCCTTGCGGGACATCACACTCGTGGGGCCGGCGCCCTGTCCCATCGATCGCATCAAGGACCGCTGGCGCTGGCACTTTCTGCTCAAATCGTCGAGTCCCAAACTCATGTCGCGGGTTGCACGCTACGTGGCCGAACGCTGTCCGGTGCCAGCCGAGGCGTCAATCCGACTGGTGGTGGACCGTGATCCGGTGAGCCTGTTGTAGGCGCGCATTACATTGCAGGGCATGACTCCGCACCCGCTTGATCGCATTCCGCCCTACGTGTTTTACGAGCTCGACGCCCGGCGTGCCGCCATGCGCGCAAAGGGCCGCGCGCTCGTTGATGTTGGCATCGGGAGCCCTGATGGGCCCGTGCCCGAGGTTGTGGTGCAGGCCATGCGTGAGGCGGCTGGTGAACGCAGTGTGGCCGGCTATCCGCACTTTCAGGCGCATCCGCAGTATGCGGAGGCCGTCGCGCGGTATCTCGAGGCGCGCTTTGGTATCTCGGTCAATCCGGCACGGGAGATGCTGGCGCTGGCAGGCTCCAAGGAAGGCATTGCCGAGCTGCTGCTGTCGCACTGTGGCCCGGGCGACGCGGTGCTGATTCCCGAGGTGTACTACCCGGTGTATGCGCGGGCCACACAACTGGCCGGCGCCGAGCCCGTCTTCGTGCCGTTTACGCGTGACGGTGGACTGGAGCTCGAGGCCATTCCTGCGGATGTACTGGCACGAGCGCGCGTGCTGCTCATCAACTACCCGGGCAACCCCACCACGCAGGCCGTGTCACTCGACGAATTGGCGCGCTATGTGGCCTTTGCGGAGGCGCACGACCTGCTGCTGCTCAGTGACCTAGCCTACAGCGAGTTGTCGTTCGACGGCTACGTGGTGCCCAGCGTGCTCCAGGTGCCAGGTGCGTCGCGGGTGGCGGTGGAAACGCACACCTGCAGCAAGAGCTTCAGCATGGCCGGCGTGCGCATCGCGTTTGTGGCGGGCAAGGCCGAGGCCATCGCGCGTCTTGATGCCTATCGCTCCAACATCGGCTACGGTGTGTCGACGGTGGCGCAGTTGGCGGGAGCCGCAGCGTTTCGTCATCACGCGACGCTCGTGCCGGAAACGGTGGCGCGCTATCGCACACGGCGCGATGTGGTGGCCGCGGCATTCAATCGCGGCGGATGGGCGGTGGAAGCGCCACGTGCCACGATGTACTTCTGGCTCGACGTACCCTCCGGCGTGGATGACTGGGCCTGGGTGGATGCGCTGATGGAGGGCCCAGGTGTGGTGGTGACGCCGGGCATTGCATTTGGCGCCGCGGGACGCGGCAAGTTCCGAATCAGTCTGGTGCAGCCGGAGGCGTTGCTGGAAGAGACGGTGGCAGGGATTGTGGCGGTGCGGCGGGCTTTCGCGTAGCCCTCTGGATTGGTTGGAACAGAAGGGGTGAGGATCGGAGGATCGGAGGATAAGAGAGGCGGGCGTCGGGGGACTCTGATGCTGTGAGTCCCCCGACGCCCGCCCCTCCAATTCTCGGATCCACCGATCCTCACCCCTTCAGTTCAACCCATCCGGCGGGAGGCGCGAACTCGGAGCCCCGTCTCGAGATCAGTTGGCCGGCTTCGGCGCGTTGAGCGCGATATCCCACTGCACCTGCACGTCCTTCTGAATGGGGTTGAGCTTCGAATCGTAGGACACGCCATAGGCCATGCGGTCGATCACGAAGCTGCCCTTGAAGCGACCCGCGCCCTCCTCGTAGAACACCATCGTCGCCGGCACCGTGATGCGCTTGGTCGTGCCGCGCACGGTGAGGTCGCCCGTGATTTCCAGCGCGTTGGCCGCGGCCTGCTTCACGCTCACCGACTTGAAGGTGATGACCGGGTGCTTCTCGACGTCGAAGAAGTCCGCGCTCTTGAGGTGTCCATCGCGGCGTTCGTTGCGCGTGTTGATGGACGCGGCATCAATGCTGATGCTGACGGAAGACGCGGACCAGTTGGCCGGATCCAGCTTCACGTCGGCGTCCCACTTGCCGAAGAAGCCGTGCGCGGAAAGCAGACGCGAGTCGGCGACGAAGTTGATTTCACTGTGCGCCTTGTCGACGACGTGCGGCTTGGCGTCAGGCAGCGGACGGGCGGCGGCCAGCATGGGCAGCGCGAGCGCAAGCGCCGCGAGGCGGATGGAGCGAGTCTTGGTGATCATGGCAACTCCGGAGGCGGTGTGTTTGTGGGACTGATAAAAGGCACAGCAACTGTTCATAACTGAGATTTAGTGAAACCAAGAGAGGTCCGCAAGGGGCAGGCCTGTTGGGGGGGGCCGCAGTCGGCGATTTTACAAGAATGTTGAGGGAGCGAGCCCCGTTCCCCCGCAGTTCCTCGACCTTGGTATAGATGAGCGTTCCGGTTCCTGACGTGTCCGAAGACCAGGTGGCGCCGCCGGCGCCCCATGTCCCCGACCGGGCCGATGCGCCGGTGTCTGAGGTGACGGAGCGGTTTCTGCGGGCAGTGATTGCGGAAGTGCCACTCGAGCTGATCGAGGAGCTGCACCTGTTCTCGCCACTCCGTCAGGGAACGGTCGAGACGGGGATCGCGGTGCTGGCGGCACGGAAGGCGGCGCCCATGGCGGAAGAGCAGCTGGAGTTGGCGGAGGAACAGCAAACGGCGATAGCCGTAGAAGCAGAAGCCGTTGCGCCGGAAGCCGAGGGGGCTGAACAGCAAACGGCGATAGCCGAAGCAGCAGAAGCCGTTGCGCCGGAAGCCGAAATAGCAGAAGCCGAAGGGGCAGAACCTGCCGTTGAGGCTACTGCCGTTGAGGCTACTGATGTCGAGGCTGCTGAAGTCCCGGCTGCCGCAGTTTCACCCCGACTGCCTTCGACCCAACGCCACACCGTGTTCACCGCCCGCTACCGCTACGTCATCAAGGGGCCCGAGCGCGGCAAGTGGGAGGCCAGTCTCAAGGCGGAAGCCGACGCGCCCCTCATCACCGTGGAAACCGTGGTGCGTGGCGTGCAGCGCCGTGCCGGCGAGGAGTCAGAGATCGTTCGCTACTCGGCCGCGCAAATCGCGCGCGCTTTGCGTCTGCCGCTCAACGCCTGACCTCATGAGTCACGAGAGTGATGCGGCCGCGATTGATGCTGATCGCGAGGCGTTCCGCAACTATCTGCGTGATCACAACCTGCCGGCCACGGCACAGCGGCTGGTCATCGCCGACGTGGTCCTCGGCACCGATCGGCATCTCTCGGCAGAAGAGGTGGCCAGCGAAGTGAAAGCTCGTGGTGCGAGCGCGGGCACGGCCACGGTCTATCGCACGCTCGAGGTGCTCGTGCGAAGCGGTCTCGTGGTGGAACGGGATTTTGGTGAGGGCTTCAAGCGATACGAGGCGTCCCGTGGTGTGCCCAATCACGAACATCTCATCTGCACCGTGTGTGGGCGGGTCACCGAGTTCCGCGACGAGCGCCTCGAGCGCATGACCACGTTGCTCGCCGAGGCCCACGATTTCTCGCGGCAGCGGCACCGCCTGGTGATCTACGGACTGTGCGGCGACTGCCGCCGCGGTCCGGCGCGTTGATCACCAAGCGCGGATCACCAGGCGCTGATCGCTGATCAACTCCGATACACGCGTTCCCCACTCTGCTCCGCACTCTCATGGCTCCTGAGTCCCTGTCACTCTTTGTCGCGTTCACCGCCGGTCTGCTCAGCTTCCTGAGCCCCTGCGTGCTGCCGCTGGTGCCGAGCTACGTCACGTTCATCACGGGCATGGGGCTCGACGATGTCTCGCGTGCGCGACGCACCGCACTGGTGCATGCCCTGCTGTTCGTACTGGGCTTCACGTTCATCTTCGTGGCGCTTGGCGCCGGCGCGAGTGCGTTCGGGCAGTTGCTGCGCGAGTATCGCGTCTGGATTGCCCGCGTGGGCGGTGTGCTCATGGTGCTGATGGGCCTGTGGATGCTGGATGTCATCCGCATCGGCGCCCTGCAGCAGGAACGCCGCATGCACCTGAGCGACAAGCCGCTGGGCTACCTCGGCACCGTCGTGGTGGGCATCGCGTTTGGTGCCGGCTGGACACCCTGTCTTGGCCCGACGCTTGGCGCCATTCTGCTGCTCGCCGCCAACGAATCGGAGTTGGCGAAGGGCATCACGCTGCTCATTGCGTACTCGCTCGGACTTGCGGTGCCGTTTCTCCTCAGCGCGCTGTTGCTCGATCGCTTCCTCGGCTTCTTCCAGAAGTTCAAGCACAACATCGGACGCGTAAATCGCATCGCGGGCATTCTGCTGGTGCTGGTGGGCATTCTGATGTTCACCGGCTGGTTCGAGCGCCTGGCGGCGTGGTTGCAGCCTCTCACGCCGGCCTTCCTCGTCGAACGCATCTGATCCGCCGCACACCACCGCACAGACAAACAGGGCAGACCACCGCGAGGTGATCTGCCCTGTGTTTTTCGTGTGACCGCCGCGGCGTGTTCTGCCGCGCGTTGATGCGATCAGGTCAGGAACGGCATGACGATCGCCGTTACCTGCTCCTTGGTCAGCGGCTCATCAAACGCCTCCGTGGCCGCCATCACACCGCCGTTCGCCGAGAAGCCCGGCAGGGAGGACAGCGCCACTCCGCCCTGCGACGCCAGCTCTTCACCGTCGTAGATGCCCTGCGTGAAAGCCGGCAGATCCTCGCGGCTGTTGCCCACGATCCAGCCCTTCTTGCCACGCAAGCGTCGCACCTGCGCCGCATGACGCGCTTCCACCGAGTGAATGGACAGGGCGGCGCTCAACACTGCCTTGTCGCTGATCAGGCGCGCCGCCTGACCCTTGTAGGCTCGCACGCCAGTGTCCTCAAAGGCCATGGCCAGCGCCTTGAACGTTTCGTACTGACCACTGGCAAACGCAAACCCCTGCAACGCGCCCTTGGCCGTGTAGTCGAACGTCGGCTTGGCGATGGGGGTGGCGCCCTTGCCGCTGATCACGGCCTGCAGGGCTTGCACGTGCACGGCCTCATGCTCGGCGATGGTGCCAAACACCACACGGTCAGCGGTGGGAATGAGGTTGGAGGCCGCCATGCCGCGCTGATAGAAGTCGGCTTCGAGGTATTCCAGGAGCAGGGCGAACTGCAGCACGTCGAGCACATCCGACGGATTGCTGGCGCTGTCGAGTACCGATGTAAGTGAAGGAGCCATGGTCGTCGTCACCCGTTGTTGTTGGGTCCCTGCACAAACGTGCTGGGCGCGTTGGCAAAGCCGAGACGGTCGACGACGAAGCCCTGCGCCGCGCCGGCCACCTTGCCGGGCGAGAACACGTCGTCAAAGGCGGTAGGAGAGAACGCTGCGCTGCCAGGCGCCAGCAAGTCACGAATGACGGCGGCGTGGCGCGCCTCCACACTCACGATCTTGCCGGCGAGTGTGAGGAAGGTGCCTGAGGCGAGATACTGGCCGGCGCCATTGTACGCCGCCACGCCGAGGTCTTCGAACGTGCGCGCGGCAGTGAGCACCGACACACGATCGCGGAAGTTCACGCCCGGATACGTGGGAGAGAGCGTGAAGTCATTGCTGCTGCCGAGGGCTGCCTTGAACAGTTCGCGGTGCTGTACTTCGTGATACTTGATGTCGAGCAGAATGGCCTTCTCGGCCGCCGTCAGATTGGATTGATCGAAGGCGGCGACGGCCTGCGTGTAGAAGTCCGCCTCGAGCTGCTCGAGGGCATACGCGAACTGCAGGACCGCCACATCGCCCTTGGCAAAGTCGATTGTGAGCGGGGAGCCGCTGTTGGGTGTGGCTGGCGCCATGGGCGCCATGGGATTGTCATCGCTGCAACCGATGAGTGCCGTGGGCAGGAGCACCAGGCTGCCGCCCATGGCCATGAGCTTGAGCACTTCGCGGCGCGAACGCAGGCTGCCGAGGCTGGCAGCGTCGCCGACAGTGAGAGAAGGTCGCGTGGACATGCACACTCCGGGTAGCAAGTCGCGTCAACACAGGCGCCGTGCCTGCTGGACGGATGGGCTACGCCGGAATGCGGCAGCCGGATGTATGCAATCTTCAGACGCCCCGGGTCAGGCGGCTTCGATGTCCTCGAGCCACTGCTGGCGCTGCAGCAAGTCTGCATATCGCCCGCCGAGGCGGGTCAGGGCGTCGTGTGTGCCCGACTCCACAACACGCCCGTGCTCGAGGACGACAATGTGCTCGGCGTCACGCACGGCACTCAGACGATGCGACGCCACCAGCGCGGTGCGACTCGCCAGCGCGTCGCGCAGACCGTGCAGGATGGCGGCTTCGGTTTGGGTATCCACCGCCGACAGCGCGTCGTCGAGCAGTACTACCGAGGGATTGCGTGCGAGGGCGCGGGCCAGCGCCGTGCGCTGCTTCTGTCCGCCGGAGAGATTGATGCCGCGTTCGCCGAGCCGCGTGGCGAAGCCGTCTGGCAGACTGTTGATGGTCTCCAGCAGCTGCGCGGTGCGTGCCGCCCGTTCGATACCCGGCAGTACCTCGTCACGCTGCGGGTCTCCACTGTGTTGCGTGAGGCCGTAGGCCACGTTCTCTCCAATGGTCTCACTGAACAGCAGGGCCTCCTGCGGCACCGCACCAAGCTCCTGGCGCCATGGACCGAGGGCCAGCTCGGTGAGCGGTACGTCATCCACGAGAATCTCACCCTCCTGCGGATCGTAAGCGCGCGTGACCAGATCGAGCAGTGCGCTTTTGCCCGAGCCCGTTGCACCGACAATGGCCAGCGTGCTGCCAGCAGGTACGTCAAAGGTCAGGTCACGCAGCACCCAGCGCGGCGTGGCGCCATCGGCCGCGGGGTAATGAAAGCCGACACCGCGAAAGCTGAGGCGTCGTCCCACGCTGGTAGGTGGCAGCACCTTCGTGCCGCGATCGTGCACGAGCACCGGCTCGGCATCGAGCAATTCGAGTACACGCGCGAGACTGGCCGATCCGCGCTGGAAGAGATTGGTGGTCCAACCCAGAGCAATCAGTGGCCAGGTGAGCATCGCGAGGTAAATGCCGAAGGCCACAAACTCGCCAACGGTTATGCGGCCCTGCAGCAGCTGCGTTCCACCCACACCCACCGTAATGGCGCCGCCCAGGCCGGCCAGCAGCGCGAAGCCGGGACTCATGAGCCCATTGAGTCGGGCGAGGCGCATGTTGCTGGCGAGGTAGGTCTCACCCATGTGACGAAAACGCTCGACCTCGGCCTCTTCCTGCCGAAAGGCACGCACCACCCGCACACCGGACAGGTTCTCCTGCGCGCGTGTGGTGAGCTGCGAGAACTCCTGCTGCACGGCCTCAAAGCGTGCGTGTACGAGGCGACCGAGGCGCAGCATGAGCAGCGGCAGGCCGATCATGGGCAGCAGTGCCCACAGCGTGAGCGAAGGGCTCAGGCGCAGCATCATGCCGAGGGCAAAGAGCCCGCCGGCCACTGTGTTGACGAAGTACATGAGGGCCGGGCCGGCCGCCATGCGCACGGCGCTCAGGTCGTTCGTGAGGCGCGCCATGAGGTCGCCGGTGCGCCAGCGGGCGTACCAGGCAGCGTCGAGCCTCGTGAGGCGGGCAAAGAGGTCACGCCGGAGATCGGTCTCAATGCGTCGACTGAGGCCGTTCAGCAGCTCCCGCATGACGAAGCGCAGAAAACCGGCGGCCAGCGCCGTGGCCAGCATGAGCAACGCCGGTCGCATCACATCGCGAGTGTGAGCTCCGTCACGAATGGCGTCGATCCCGCGCTGTAGGAACCCCGGGACGAGGGTAGATAAGGCAGCCGCGATAACAACTGAGGCGAGGCCGACCGCAACTTGCCCCCGGTACGGGTGGTAATACGGGAGGAGACGCCGAAGGACCCGCGGCGACCGCACTGTTGGCATCCGGGCCCGTGTCCCCTTAATTCGAGGGAGTGGTGCGAACGGCCTCTGCCAACAGCCCCTCTACTGCGACCCTTTTCAAACGGAGTGCGCTCATGCGTCAATATACCCGACCGATCCGAACCGCGGCGCTGTTGTCCACGGTGACCCTGCTCACGTTGGCGGCCTGCGGTGGCAAGGCCGACGAAGGCGACGGTCTGGCCAGCGACACGGCCCTTGGCCGCGACCTGGCCCTGGCGCAGCAGGATTCGGTGCAGCCGCAGTTGCAGGATGTGCCGCCGGCCGCCGAGCCCACCACACCGCCTCCGGCAGCCACGACGCCGCGCCCCAGTGCGCCGCGTCCTGCCACGCCGCGTCCCAGCACGCCAGCCCCTTCGCGCCCGACGACTGGCGGGACGACGCCCGCGCCCGCACCCGCGGCTGAGGTCACCGGCACGGTGGCAAGCGGTACGGCCATGCGCTTTGCGTCCAACGCCAAGGTGTGCACCAACGGCACCAGCGTCGGTGAGAAGTTCACGGCTTCGTTGAGCGAAGCCGTGCCGGCCAGCAACGGGATTTCCATCCCGGAAGGCGCGACCGGTACCTTCGAGGTGGTCGAGGCGAAGAACGCCAAGAACTCCAACGACAACACCTACCTGCGTGTGCGACTGGTGTCGGTGACGTTTGGTGGCAAGACGTATCCGGTGGAAGCCACGGTGCAGACGGCCAGCACGGAGCGTGTGCGCGCGGCCACCAAGGGTGATGATGCGAAGAAGGTGGCCGGTGGTGCCATTCTCGGCGCCATTGCCGGTCAGGTGATCGGCAAGAACACCAAGGGCACGGTCATCGGTGCGGCGGCGGGTGCGGCGGCCGGCACGGCGGCGGCTGCTGCCACGGCCGACTACGCCACCTGCCTGAACAGCGGCGCGACGGTGGCCGTGACGCTCGACGGTCCCATCACGGTGCGCCCCGCGGCGACGCCGTAACTCTTCGCGGGATCATGCGGCAAGGCGGAGAAACAGCAACAGCCTTGTCGCGGATTTCGCTGAAACAGCACGGAAACAACACGGATCCTGGCCCTTTTGTGGCGCAGGATCCGTGTTGTTTCTGCTTCATCCGTGTCATCCGCGACAAGGCTGTTTCGATCTTGCCGTTTTGAGAAGCCTTGGAGTCAGTACCCCACCGCGCCGCCACTTCGTCGCGGTTCGGGAACGCCTTCCCATCCGCCCTTCACGCGCATGATGGCGTTGACGTTCACGAGCGCGCGCAGCTGACGCATGGCGTGTCCCATGCCGCGCAGCGAGTCGAGCACGGGCGGTGCAATGCCACCGGCCTCGAAGGTGAGCGAGTCGGGCAGGGCCTGATGATGAATACGCGGAGCGCGCATGGCATCCATGAGCGTCATGCGATGCTGAATGACGTTGAGAATGACCTGGCTGGTGCCCGTGATGATGGTGGGCCCACCGGCCGCGCCCACCACCAGCAACACCTGGTTGTCACGGTCGAGCACGATGGTTGGCGACATGGCGCTCAACATGCGCTTGCCGGGCTGGATGGCATTGGCCTCGCCCTGTACAAGTCCGAACATGTTGGGCGTGCCGGGCTGCGCGGCAAAATCATCCATCTCGTCGTTGAGCATGAAACCGGCACCGCGCACCCACACCCCACTGCCCCAGGAGTTGTTGAGTGTCGTGGTGGTGGCCACGGCATTGCCCGCTGCGTCCACCACGGAGTAGTGCGTGGTGTGCTCGGGTTCGCGCGGCAGCGCCTGCATGCGCGGTTCGAGCTCACGCGTGGGCGTGGCGCGCGTGTCGCTGATGGTGCCCTGCAATTGCCGCGCATAGGTCTTGCTGGTGAGTTGCGCGAGCGGCACCGGCACAAAAGCCGGATCGGCCAGCTTGGCGTTGCGGTCAATGAAGGCGCGCTGATAGGCGCTCCCCACGAGGTGGAACCAGCGCGTGCTGCCGTACGCCGGCAGCGTGGGATACTGCTCGAGAATGTTGAGTGACTCGGCCGTCGTCACACCGCCCGAGGATGACGGCGGCATGGACAGCAGCGTGTATTCGCGGAAGTTCGTGCGAATGGGCGCGCGCCACACCGGCGTGTAGCGGGACAAATCTTCACGCGTGATGATGCCCTGACCGCGCTGCATTTCGGCCACCAGCGAGTCGGCCACCCAACCCTTGTAGAAACCGGCCGCACCGTATTGCGCGATGGCTTCGAGCGTCCGCGCGAGATCGGGCTGCACGAGGCGCGCGCCGGCGGCGAGCGGCTCGCCATTCGGGAAGTAGGGCGTGTTGCGCTGGTAGCGCGTCACCATGCTGCGGGCGCGCGCAATCGAACCGGCCAGGGCCGTGTCCACCACGAAGCCTTCGCGCGCCAGCCGAATGGCCGGCTGCATGACACGGGACAGCGGCATGGTGCCGTAGCGTTCGAGCAGCGCGCTCAGGCCCGCCACCGCGCCCGGTACCCCCGACGCGAGATGCCCATACACACTCTTGTCGGTGAGCTTGCCGTTGGCGTCGAGATACATGTCGCGTGTGGCGGCGAGCGGCGCAATCTCGCGATAGTCGATGGCCGCCACGCGTCCGTCCGCGAGACGCAGCACCGTGTATCCGCCGCCACCAATGTTGCCGGCCTCCGGCCAGGTCACGGCCAGGGCAAAACCCAGGGCCACCGCGGCGTCCACGGCATTGCCACCGGCGCGCATGATTTCCGTGGCGGCTGCCGACGCCGCGGGGCTGTTGCTCACCGCCATCACCTGCGGCGCAAACGTGGCCGGCTGTCCCGCGGGCAGTCGCCAGCCTGCGGGGAACGTCGGCGTCATCCGCGCGGGAATGGCCGGATCTCCCGGCGGTCCGGCGGGTGGGAGTCGCACATCGGTGGCACCGCCACCCGAGCCGCGCGAACAGGCCACCAGCAGCAGCGAAGCCAACATGCACGGCGCGACCTGCCGCGTCACGAGCAAAAACGACGAAAACATCATGGGGAGTGTCGTTGCGTGAAGAATCAGAGGAGGAGTCAGAACGCGAAACGCAGCGACGCGCGCGTGTTGCGCATGCGCCAGGTGCGTTCGAGCGAAGACGGCAGATCGGTCTTGCTGTGCCAACCCATGCCGAAGTCCTGGACGATGGCCACATCGAAGCCGTTGGACAGTCCATAGCCCACACCGAAGCCGAGGGCGCCGGACAAATCGATCTGCTGCGTCTTGTTGCCGATGGGCAGTGCATCACTGCGCGTGCGCAGGTTGCGGAACACGGTCACGCCGCCCTGCGCTTCGAACACCGAATGAAATCCCGGGCCACCACCAGAGCGGAACTGCCCCATGGCCGTCCACAGCTCCACCTGTGCCTCACAGCCGTTGAGGCAGGGCGCATCCGGGAGTTCCGGCACCGCGGCGTCGGCAAACGGCGTGAGTGCCACATCCACCAGGCCATATCCGGCGGTTACGCCGAGGGTGGAGCGCCCCTCGAGCACCTTCTCGAGCGAGGCGCGCACCTGCCACAGCGGGTCGTTGCCAAAGCTCCACGTGGACTGCGTCGCGCCATCGTTGATGTTGCCCAGGACCACGCCCGACGCCCCACCGCTGAACCACCAGCCCGGCGCGCCGCTCTGCCGCGGTGGCATGCTGGTGGGGGAGCGACCACGGATCTGGGCGAGCGCGGGCGCTGCGGTCAGGCTGCTGGCCAGCGCGAGGCCACCTGAGAGCAGTGCGGCCAGTCCGAACGGGCGAAAGACGCGCAACAGGGAGCGTTGGGGCATGGCAGGAAGGAGGGACGAGGGGCAGGGCACACACGACGTCAGAGCGGGTTGCTTCCGGCTCACGACGGATCCTAGCTTTGGGGATACCGCGCACCGATGCCTGCACGACACGCGCTGAATACTCGCCGCGCGCGTGGCATTCCGCGACCCCGGCTCCCCCTTTCCTCGCACTGTCGTGTCCGCACCGCCGCTTGATCCCCGCATTACCGAACGTCGCAATCCGCGCACCGTCGACATCGATCTCGCGACGCCGCTTGGCATCGTCGATCTCATATCGGCCGAAGACCGCAGCGTGGCCGATGCCGTGGCCAGCCAGCGCGAGGCCATTGCCGAGGCCATTGCGGCCATCGAAGCCAGCTTCCGCCACGGCGGTCGTCTGTTCTACGTCGGCGCCGGCACCTCGGGACGACTCGGCGTGCTCGACGCGAGTGAGTGTCCGCCGACCTTCGGCACACCACCCGGCATGGTCATTGGCATCATTGCCGGTGGTGATCATGCGCTGCGCAATCCCATCGAAGGCGCCGAAGACGATCCGTCGGCCGGCGCTGCCGTGATGGACCAGCACGACGTGCAGGCGGTCGACGTGGTCATCGGCATTGCTGCATCGGGCACCACACCCTACGTGCGCGGCGCACTGGGCCGCGCCCGCGCACGCGGCGCCACGACGGGGCTCATTGCCTGCAGCCCACCGCCTGATGCCATGCGGGAAGTGGCGGACCATGCCATCGTGCCGGTCGTCGGGCCCGAGGTGCTGACCGGCTCCACGCGACTCAAGGCGGGCACCGCCACCAAGATGGTGTGCAACATGCTCACCACCGGCGCCATGATTCGCATCGGGAAGAGCTACGGCAATCTCATGGTGGACCTGCGTGCCACCAACGTGAAGCTGCAGGACCGCGCCGAACGCATCGTGTGCGAGGTCACTGGTCTCGATCGCGAACACGCGCGACAGCTGCTTGAAAAGGCCGAAGGACGCGTCAAGCGCGCGCTGGTCATGCATCATCTCGCGGTGGATGCACACACCGCCGACGAAAAGCTCGAGGCGGCCGGCGGCGTCGTGCGTCGCGTGGTGCCGCATGCGCCGCCGCCGGTACTGGGCGCGTGACCGTGCACCGCCCGCAGGCTGCGCCCTCCGCCAAGGGTATGGTGCTGGTGGGGCTCATGTCCGGCACCTCGCTCGATGGCATCAGTGCGGCGGCCGTGCAGTTTCACGAGCCGCCCGGCGCACGGGTGCAGGCCCGTCTCCTCAGTTTTGTACACACTCCCTACGAGGCCTCGCAGCGCGAGCGACTCGAACGTGCCATGCACGAGGGCTCGGCGCGCGAGTATTGCCGGCTGCATGCCGACCTTGGTGCCTGGTTGGGTGACGCAGCGGCGGCGGCCATGCAGGAAGCGGGCTTGTCTCCCGACGACGTGAGCGCGGTGGCCTCACATGGTCAGACGCTCTGGCACGAGCCCGGACACAGTACCTGGCAGCTTGGGGATGCCGCGCAGATTGCCGAGCACAGTGGCTGTGCGGTGGTGCACGACTTCCGCGTGCGCGACATGGCGGTCGGGGGACAGGGCGCGCCGCTCGTGCCCATGGCCGATCGTCTGCTGTTTGCGCACGAGACCAAGTGGCGCGCGCTGCAGAACATCGGTGGCATTGGCAATGTGTCGCTCGTGCCGCCGGTGAGCGCGACCGACCAGGCCGTGCTGGCATTCGACACGGGCCCCGGCGTGGTGGTGCTCGACGCGGTGGTGCGGCGCCTGTTTGCGCAGCCCTTCGACACCGACGGCCACATCGCCCGGCGCGGTCGTGTGCTCGAGTCGGTGGTGCGTGAATTGCTCGATCTCCCGTATCTGCAGGATGCGCCGCCCAAGAGCACGGGGCGGGAGTTGTTCTCGCCAGCCTTCGTGGATGCGTTCATCGCGCGTGGTCGTGCTGCAGGCGGACGGGATGAGGATCTGGTGGCGACCGCGGCGGCGTTCACCGCCGCCACCATTGCCGACCAGTACACGCGCTGGTTGCCCACGCCGCCGGCCGAGGTGGTGGTCTCGGGCGGGGGAGCGCGTCATCCCCTGCTCATGGCGGCGCTCGAGGGGGCTTTTGCCTGGCATCATGAGCGATTTGCGCGTCCAATGCCCGCTGTTCTGCCCTTCGATGCGTTATTCTTCAACGCTGAGGCCAAGGAGGCCGTGGCTTTTGCCCTCCTGGGTTATCTCCATCTGACCGGTCGGCCGGGCAACGTGCCCAGTGCCACCGGTGCGCGGGCGCCCCGCACACTGGGTGCGTACACGCCTGTCCGTTGACCCGTACGTCGAGTTGAAGTCATGAGCGAACCGTCGCGCAGCGACCTCGCGCAGTTGCTGCTGCCGATCATCCGGTGGACCCCTGAACGCGGGTTCGCTGACGCCCGTCCGCTCATCGACGAAGCCCTCGAGCTCGGTGTCGGCGGTTTTCAGCTCGTGGGTGGTGAGCAGGATGGCGTGCGTGCTCTCGCCAAAGAACTGCAGCTCAAGAGTCGTCATCCGCTGCTCATTGCGGCGGAACTCGAGCGTGGGGCAGGGCAGCAGTTTGCCGGTGCCACCGGATTGCCGCCGCTGGCCGCCATCACGGCCATGGGTGACATCGAAGCGCTGCGTCGCGCCGCGCGATTGACCGCGCGTGAGGCTCGCACGATGGGCGTGAACTGGAATCTTGCGCCGGTGTGTGATCTCGACTTGCTGGGCGAGAACCCGCTCATCGGCGCGCGCGCGCTTGGCAGCGATGCGCGCAAGGTGGCGCAGCTGGTGACGGCATGGATTGAAGCCTGTCAGGCCGAGGGCGTGTTGGCCTGCGCCAAGCATTTCCCCGGCATCGCCCGCGTCCTGCGCGATGTGCATCTCGATGCGACCACGGTTGACACACCGGCCGATCAGCTCAAGGAGCTCGATCTGCATCCCTTCCGCGCGGCCATCAGTGGCGGCGTGGCCAGCGTGATGACGTCGCATGTGGCCTATCCCGCGCTCGACAGCGCGCGCGTGCCCGCCACGCTCTCGCGCGAAATTCTGCAGTGGCTGCTGCGTCAGCAGCTCAAGTTCGACAATCTCATCGTCAGCGATGCGATGACGCTGCCCGGTGTCAGCGAAGGACGCACGGTGGCCGAGGCCTGTGTGCTGGCGCTGCGCGCGGGCTGTGATGTGCTGCTTTCGCCCGGTGAGCTGAGCCCGACACTCGATGCCTTGCAGGCGGCGGTGCAGGACGGCACGCTCGATCCCGAGCGAGTGCGGCAGTCGGTGCGTCGTCGTCTCAAGTGGGCGCAGTGGGCCTCACCGCCAAACGACTGGCGCCGGCCCAGTGGTGCGGACACGGCGTGGGGGGCGCTGCTCGCGGACAAGGTGCTGCAGATTGAGCATGGCCCCGTGCCCGCCATGGGGACCGTCACGGAAGTGGCGATTGTCGACGATGACGAATCGGTGGATGTGCGGCGACCCGATCGCACCGGCATCGTGGACGCCATGCGTCTGGCCGGCAACGATGCGCGCATTGTGTCGGCGCCGACAACGGCCAGTGGCGGACCGTTCATCATCGCGCTGTTTGCCGACTATCTGCCGGGCAAGGGCCGGCATCTGCTGCGCGAGGAGACCGTCGCCCAGGTGCAGGCGCTGGCGTCAAAGGCCGAGGCGCTGCAGCGGAGTGTGGTGCTGGTCGGGCTTGGCGATCCGCGCTGGGTGCGGCAGCTCGCCATGCCTTGTCCCACCATTCTCGCGTGGAGCGGCGACCGGGTCATGCAGCAGGCTGCGGGTCGCGGGCTGTTGCGGAAGCGCTAGGACGCTTCGTCGCGTCAGCCCCGATACAACTGCCAGGCGGTCCACACGAGGGCCGCCACCGCCGCGACACCGAGTGTGAGATACACCGGCATGAGCGCACGCTTGCGCTCCTCGAGAACCGGCGGCGTTGCACCCACGAGCGGTACGTCGACCGGTGTGGGGCGCTTGGCGTAGGCGTCGCGCAGCTCTTCGCGGGTCGGCGGCTTGGTGCCGTAACGCGGCGTCGGATCGCTGCGAATGGAGCGTACCGGATCGACCGGTGTCATGACCACGGCTTCGCGCGTGTGGTCATTGAGTGTGCCCGCGAGCGGGAAGGCGTGATAGCCCACACGATCGGTGATGAGCGAATGCTCGAGGCCCTCACCTTCGAACTGCAC
This sequence comes from Gemmatimonas sp. UBA7669, assembly GCF_002483225.1. Lineage (NCBI taxonomy): Bacteria > Pseudomonadati > Gemmatimonadota > Gemmatimonadia > Gemmatimonadales > Gemmatimonadaceae > Gemmatimonas > Gemmatimonas sp. UBA7669. The sequence continues at coordinate 55,682 of NZ_DLHL01000044.1, forward strand.
CGCAATGACGGTGATGTTGTCCGGTCCGCCGCGGCTGTTGGCCAACGCCACCAACTCCCGGCAGAGTGCGCGCACATCGGGATATCGCGTGGCCAGCACCGCCATTTCATCGCCCTTGACGAGGCCCGACAGGCCGTCGCTGCAGAGCAGCAGCAGGTCACCGCGTCGGAGCTGCTGATGCGTGATGTCCACGGTCACATGGGCTTCGGGGCCGAGCGCCTGCAGAATGATGTTGCGGCGATCGCTGACCTCGGCTTCTTCCGGCGTCAACTCGCCGGCTTCGACCAGACGCTGCATGAGCGACTGGTCCTTGGTGAGTTGCCGGGCCTGTCCTTCGCGAATCAGATAGGCACGGCTATCCCCCACCTGCACGACGAACAGTGTGTCGCGCAGCAAGCCGGCGACGGTGGCGGTGGTGCCCATGCCCCGATGCTCGGGGTTCTCGCGGGCGTGCTGGTGGATGCGCGTATTGGCATGCACCGTGGCGTCCCGCAGCGCCTCCGCGAACCGCTGCCCGCTGGGTGGCGCCTCACTCCATTGCTGACGCAATTCCTCGAGCACCAGCGCCCCCGCCATGGAACTCGCCAGTTCGCCTGAGGCGGCGCCGCCCATGCCGTCGGCCACCAGGAACAGCAGGCCATGCGCGTCGGCCGTGATCTCGTGGTACCCAAGATCGAAGTCGAGCGCCGACCCCGTTTCGAGCTCGGCCACGAGGTAGGTGTCCTCGTTGTGCTCGCGGGAGCGGCCAACGTCGGTAAGGGCAAACACACGGGCGACGACCCGGCCGGCAAGCATGTCGCTGGCCGGCGGTTCGCCCGGTGGCGTCTCGTTGTGGGAATCGGGAACGGTCACAGCAACATGGTACGGGCCTGAGCGCTCGCGGGTGACCATGGTCACCCACTGGTCTCCCTACGGACGGGATCGCCGGAGGTTGCACCGACGGCGCCTCGAGCGGAAGGGTGGACGCCCGGCCTCGGATGTCATCCCCGTGTCCCGCAAGACGGCTACAAGATGGCCCACGTTTCAGCCATGGGTCAAATTGCGGGGATATGGCAAACATTCGCTCCCCGCTCCTGTCGGTCCACCGCGGACTGGCTCTCGCCACGATGGCCCTGGGCTGGACGGCCTGTGCCCCGGCTGGCCCTCCGGCGCCCGACGCACGGCCGCAGCCCTCCGAGGCCCGCACCGGGCGCCGAGCGTCAGCGGCACCGCTCGAGGTGGGCCTGCCGCCGGTCCCCAGCGTGCGCGGGGCGCCGCTGGCCCTCTCGGTGCGGTATCCAAGCGACAATCAGCTGCTTACGAGCCGAGACTCCAATTTCGTGCTCGGGGCTGTGGGCAGTGGTGAGGCCACGCTGCGCATCAACGGGCAGACGGTGCCGGTGGCGCCCAACGGGGCCTTCCTGGCCTGGCTGCCCAATCCGTCTGCCGACGCGCCGCGGTATGACATCGAAGTGACTCGCGGCGCCGATACGGTGAAGCGAACGCTGCGGGTGCGCTATGCCGTGCGTACGCCCTTGCCGGCGGGTGGGCCCCTGCGCGTGGACTCGGCCTCCCTGCAGCCCGGGCGCGATACCTGGGCGCGTGCCGAGGAACTGGTTCGTGTGTCGCTGCGCGCGCCGGCCAATGCGATGGTGCGCGTTGAAGGGGCGGGAAAGACGCGGGGACTGAGAACAGCAAACGGCGGGAGCGGGAACGGCGGAAGCCTTGGCTCCGGAAGCCCCGCGGCCGGAAGCCTCAATGGTGGGAGCGCAACTCGTGAGTTGGCGGACGCGGGTGTGATGTGGTCGACCGAGGTGCCGGCAGCATGGTTGGCTGACAGTGGGGCGCCGGCGCGTGTGGTCATTGCACGGGGCAGTGACAGCGTCACGCTGCGTGTGCCGGCGCTGCGTGTGCTGCACCGCGACACGCGGGTGCTGGCGCAGTTGCGCTCCAACATCACCGTGGGCAGCGACACCGACCGCGTGATTGCCGCGCGCACGAACCCTGGCGGCACCTACAAGTGGCTGCTGCTCCCGGGCACCGTGCTCGAAGTCACCGGTCGCCAGGGTCGCAATACGCGCGTGGCGCTCGACGACGCGCTCGACGTGTGGGTGGATCAGGCCGACCTCACCCTGCTGCCCGAAGGCACCGTGCGTCCGCGCCGCGTCAGTGGCGGCTTTCGCGTATCGCCCGCGCGTGAGTGGGTGGACATGGTCATTGCCACTGGTGAACGGCCCGCACATCACGTGGAAGCCGGCGGACGCGAAATCACCCTCACGCTCTACGGCGTGCAGGCCAATCCCGATATCTCGCCCATCTTCGGCACCGACTCACTCATCCGGCGCATCAGCTGGGAGCAGGTCACGAGCGATCGGGTACGCATCACGCTCACCCTGTCGCAGCCGGCGTTCGGTTGGCTCTCGCTCTGGGATGAGGCGCGACGCGCATTTGTGCTGCGCGTGCGGTGTCTGCCTGACATCAATGCGGCGCAGCCCCTCAAGGGGCTGGTGATTGCGGTAGACCCCGGACATCCGCCCGCCGGCGCGACAGGCCCCACGGGGCTGTACGAAGGCGACGCCGTGTTCCCGGTGGGCATGCAACTCGTGGAGCTGCTCAAGGCCCGCGGCGCCAACGCCTTCAGCACGCGATCAAGTCTCGATCCGCTCGGGCTCACCGATCGTGGTGTGATGTCGCGCCGCGCCAATGCGCACGCCTTTCTCAGCATTCATCTCAACGCCCTGCCTGACGGCGTGAATCCCTTCACCGCCAACGGCACCAGCACGCTGTTCTTCCACAACGCCAGTGAGCCACTCGCGCGGCACGTGCAGGATGCGCTCATGGCACGCTTCGGGCTTCGCGACCTGGGCATTCACTATCAGAACCTCGCAGTCGCGCGCCCGACCTGGTATCCGAGCATTCTGGCGGAAGGACTGTTCCTCATGTTGCCCGAGCAGGAGGCGGCCATGCGGGACCCGGCGTTCCAGCGCAAGTATGCTGAGGCGTTGGCCTTCGGTGTGGAGCAGTACTTCCGCGATCTCGCCGACGGAAAGATTCAGTGAACAGCGTTGGCGCCGCCATGCGTATTGCCACGCGTATCGCCGCGCGGATCGCCACGCGTACTGCTACGCTCGTCGCACTGGCACTGGCACTGGCACTGGCACTGGCACTGGCGCTGGCGCTGTCGTTGACGGTGGCCACGGCCCAAGCGCAGGTGGACCCGCGCGGGAGTCTGCGCACGCTCACCACGGCGCATTTGCGTGTGCACTACCCGGTGGCGCTCGACTCACTGGCGCGTGAAGCGGCGCGACATGGGGAGGCCGCGTGGCAGCAGTTGGCGGCATCACTGACCGCGCCGCGTGGCAAGGTGGATCTGCTGCTGCAGGACAACACCGATGTCAGCAACGGCTTTGCGCAGGTCTTTCCGTCCAATCGTGTAGTGATATTTGCCGTGCCCCCGGTGGCCAGTCGCGAGTTGCGCTTTCACGACGACTGGCTGCGACTGGTTATCACGCACGAACTCGCGCACATCTTTCACATCGATCGTTCGCGTGGGCTCTGGCGTGCGGGGCGCTGGGTGTTCGGGCGCAACCCGCTGTTCTTTCCCAACAGCTTTGCGCCAAGCTGGGTGAAGGAAGGGCTGGCGGTGCATTACGAGAGTGCACTCACCGGCAGCGGGCGTGCCGTGGGCACCGAATTCCCGGTGTTGGCCGCGGCCGCCGCGCGGGATTCGGCCCTGCCACCAATGGCGCGTTGGAGTCTGTCCACCACGCGATTCCCGCGTGGACAGACGGCCTATGCCTACGGCAGTCAGCTCATGTCGCGCGCCGTGCAAACGGCTGCGGACTCCGGCGATACCACGGCCCTGCGCCAATACGTGGAGGGCACGGCCGCGTTTGTGGTGCCCTTCGCATTGGGAACGCAATCCCGGCGAGCCTTCGGTATCTCGTTTGCTGACCTGGCGCGGCGCTGGCAGGACTCGCTCATGGCGCCGCAGTCTTCGGTATTCGCTGCGTCACGGGACGGTGGGTGGCACGTGGTGAGCGATGCCGGCTTCTACGCCACGGCGCCGCGCTGGTTGAATGCCGACACCCTCCTGTGGAGCGCCAGCAACGGCCGTGAAGTGAGCGGGCTCTATGTGCACGACCTGCGCGCGCAGCACACGCGCCGCGAGGCCTGGCGCAACAGCCTCGATGTGCAGGCACCACAGCCTGGACACGCCACTGGTCGTACGGTGTTTGCGCAGCTTGAGCGCCGCGATCCGTACGTGCTGCACAGCGATCTGTACGAACGTGTGAACGGACGGGACCGTCGTCTCACCGTGGGCGCGCGGCTGTCGGCGCCCGATGTGCGCGGAGACGGACAGATGGTGGCCGTGCAGGTGGTGCCAGGCAGCACGCGACTGGTGCGCGTGTCGTCCAATGGGCAGCATGTGACCGCACTCACCGAGGTGAAGCCGGGGGAGCAGTGGGCGGAGCCGCGCTGGTCACCCGACGGACAATTCGTCGCGGCGGTGCAGTGGGTGGCACCCGGCCTGCGCCGCGTGGTGTTGCTCGACACGCTCGGAACGTTGCGTCACGTGGTGGCGGGCGGACGGGCGGTGTTTGCCGCGCCGGCGTTTGCTACTGCGGGGCGGCGACTGTTGTGGACCAGTGATCGCAGTGGGCGTATGCAGGTCGAAACCGCGCCGCTGCCTGCATTGGCTGACGGCCAGACGGGCGACACGCTGTCGTGGCGCGGTGTCCACCCTGAGGTGCGAGTGATGCGCACCGGACCTGAGGCGGTGTACGAGCCCAGTGTCTCACCCGATGGCGCACGGGTCGTGGCCTTGTTGCAGCGCGCGCAGGGGTTTGTCGTGGCCACCACGGCGCTCGATACCACTGGGCCCGTGGCGCAGGACACGTGGTACGCCAACACCGCAGCGCTGCTGGCACCCGATGTGCCAACCGTGGTCGCAGCCAGCACACCATACAATCCGTGGCGGTTGCTCCGCCCCACGTACTGGCTGCCGCTGGTTGGCGAAGGGCGTCAGGGCGACGCCACCTTCGGGCTGTCGAGCAGCAATCAGGACATTCTGTCGCGGCACGCCTGGCAGGCCTCGGCGTTGGTGGCGCCATCGCGCCGTGAACTCGACGCCGCCTTTGCCTATCGCTACGCGGGCCTCGGCGTGCCGGTGTTCGATGTGTCAGCCAGTCAGGCCTGGGACGGCACCTTTCGTGTGGTGAATGACTCGAACACCACGCTGGGGTTCGTGGGACGTCGAAGGCAGTTTCTCACCCTGAGCAGCACGTTGGTTGTGCCGCGTGTGCGATGGTCGCTGCAGCAAACACTTGGCGCACAATACGAGCGGCGCGACTTTGTGGCCGACGGGGGCGCCGATTCGGCGCTTGGTCCGTCCACCTCGCTGCTGCGACGTGGCACGCGCTATCCCAGTCTCTTTGCCAACACGGCGTGGTCCACGGCGCGACTCGCGCTGCGTGGCATTTCGGTGGAAGAGGGTGTGACGCTGTCGCAGCAGACGAGTTATCGCTGGCGCGAAGACGCGCCGGAATCGGGTTCGTGGCGCACGCTGATCACGGGACGCGCCTATGTGCCGCTGCCCCTACCGGGCTACGCGCGGCATGTGCTGGCGCTGCGCGCGTCTGCAGGCGTGGCTGATACCCGCACTGCCACCGAGTTCAGTGTGGGCGGCACCAGCGGGACCAGTCTTGAATTGTTGCCCGGCCTTGTGGTGGGCGACCCGTCACGCAGCTTCCCGGTGCGAGGCACGGCGCCGGGTGTGCAGCGTGGCATTCGCGCCCTGGGCGGCACACTCGAGTATCGCGCGCCGCTCACCATTTTTCAGCGACTGGCGCTGCCGTTCACGCTGTTTGCCGATCGCACGTCGTTGGCGCTGTTCAGCGACGCGGCGCGTGCGTGGTGTCCGGGTGCCTTGGCGCGCGTGAACACCGTGGTGTGCGAGGCACCCGGACAGCGAGACGGAACCCTGGCCTCGGCCGGCGCAGAACTCGTGCTGGATCTGGCAGTGCAATACGATGTGCCGTATCGCCTGCGCGTGGGCGCGGCGCGGCCGTATGTGGCGCCAACGGGGATATCGCGCGGCGGCGGGTTCTACGTGACGTTTGGTGGATACTTCTGACACACAACGGACAACGGAGCACACGAGACATGGCAGCCCCCTGGATACATGACACGGCCGTGGTGCTGGGTCAGGTGGAGTTGGCCGACGACGTGAGCGTGTGGCCCACGGCGGTCATTCGCGGCGACGTGGAGCGCATCGTGGTGGGCGCGCGCAGCAACGTGCAGGACGGCGCGGTCATTCACGCCGACCCCGGCATGCCTACGATCATCGGCGCGGACTGCGTGATTGGCCATCGGGCCATCGTGCACGGGGCGGTGCTCGAGGACGGCGTGCTGGTGGGCATGGGGGCCATCGTGCTCAATGGCGCCCGTATCGGGAGTGGCAGCCTCATCGGGGCCGGCGCGGTGGTCACGGAGGGCACGGTGGTGCCCGAGGGCAGCCTGGTGCTGGGCATGCCGGGCAAGGTGGCGCGGCACCTGGATGCGAGCGCACGGGACGTGATTCGGGCCAACGCCGCGCGGTATGTGGCGCTGGCGGGGCGCTATGCGGCGGGCGAAGTCGAGCGGCAGCGCTGAATTGGTGTGAATCGGGGTGAATCGGTGATGCGAGCAAGTCCATGCCGCGCAATGTGAGTGCGAGCAAGCGGGCTGATCGGACACAATGACCAGGCCTTGACAGGTCACAATTCTTGCTGCCGGGACAGTGCCGCGCTGGTGCGCGAACGGTACATGGACGTGAACGTGTAACGCGTTGCAGGACTTATTGTTGGAATCGGTACGAATGACTGGCGCCTTGTCAGGTGGCAGGAATTCGACCATATCTGTGACCGTGCCATTGCTTGCCGAGCGCACAAAGTTGGGCTCGGTGGAGAACTTGCGCGGTCGTGCAACTCCGTGATGTGCTGAACGGAAGTTGTATCGCCTCAACACCTTACGCGCAGACTTGCGCGGCCTCACGAACAGCGCCACCATACCCGCCCGCCGGCGCCCCCTCCCGAGTTCTCGGGGACGCGCCCGAGGACGTGCTGGCGGTTTGCGATTCTGCCCCTTCGCCCAGAGCTGGAGCCCCCGAATGCCCTTCGCGCCGACCCCCCCGGAAGGTCTCGTCACGCTGTCCAACAACGCCCGCACCGTCCTCGAGAAGCGCTATCTCGTCAAGGACGCCACGGGCAAGCCGGTCGAGAAGCCCGAGGACATGTTCTGGCGCGTGGCCACGACGGTGGCCGAGGCGGACCGTCGCTACGGGGCCAGCGATGGCGCCGTGCAGGCGCTGGCCGAGGAGTTCTACTTCCTCATGACGCAGCGTCGCTTCGAGCCCAATTCGCCCACGCTCATGAACGCCGGACGGCCGCTGGGGCAGCTGTCGGCCTGTTTTGTGCTGCCGGTGGACGACGCGCTCAGCAACGGGCAGAGCGGCATCTATGACACGCTGCGCAGCATGGCGCTCATCCACCAGTCGGGCGGTGGCACGGGCTTCTCGTTCTCGCGTCTGCGCGCGCGCGGCAGCATGGTGCGCAGCACCACCGGTGTGGCCTCGGGCCCGGTCTCCTTCATGGAGCTCTACGACGGCAGCACGAATGCCGTGAAGCAGGGTGGCACGCGCCGCGGCGCCAACATGGGCATTCTGCGCGTCGATCATCCCGATGTGCTCGAGTTCATCAGTGCCAAGGAGGACCTCACCAAGATCACCAACTTCAACATCTCGGTGGGCGTGACCACGAAGTTCATGGACGCGCTCAAGGCCGATGGCATGTACGATCTGATCGATCCGGCCAACGGCAAGGTGACGGGGCAGCTCAAGGCACGCGACGTGTGGGACAAGATGATCCTCGGCGCGTGGCGCACCGGCGAGCCCGGCGTGTTCTTCATCGACGAGGCCAATCGCTACAACCCGGTGCCGCACCTCGGCAGCTACGAGGCCACCAATCCCTGCGGTGAGCAGCCGCTGCTGCCCTACGACGTGTGCAATCTGGGCTCCGTCAACGTGGGCCACTATGTGGTCAACGGGCAGGTGGACTGGGATGCCATGCGGCGCGACATCGCGCTCAGCACGCACTTCCTCGACAACATCATCGACGTCAACAAGTATCCGCTGCCCGAAATCGACGCGCTGTCCAAGCGCATCCGGCGCATCGGTCTCGGCGTGATGGGTTTTGCCGACATGCTCGTGCGCCTCGGTATTCCCTATGACAGCGCCGAAGGCGTGGAGATGGGCCGCAAGGTCATGGAGTTCCTCGACGTCGAGGGCAAGAAGGAGAGCGAGCGCCTGGCCAAGGAGCGCGGCGCCTTCCCCGAGTGGGCGCAGAGCATCTGGGGCCCCGACGAGACCTGCGCGCGTGATGCCAACGGCCAGCGCATCCGGCCCATGCAGCTGCTGCGCAACTGCAACGTCACCACGGTGGCGCCCACGGGCACCATCTCCATCATTGCCGGGTGCAGCTCGGGCCTCGAGCCGCTCTTTGCCGTGGCCTTCATGCGCAATCAGGCCGGCGTCATGATGCCCGATGTCAACGATGACTTCGTGGCCATCGCCAAGTCGGAAGGCTGGTACAGCGACGCGCTCATGGAGCGCATCGCCAAGACGGGCAGCGTAAAGCACGACGAAATTCCGGCGCGCTGGCAGCGGGTGTTCACCACCGCCAACGAGATCTCGCCCGAGTACCACATCCGCATGCAGGCGGCTTTCCAGCAGCACTGCGACTCGGCCATTTCCAAGACCACCAACTTCAGTCACGCCGCCACGGTGGACGACGTGCGCGCCATCTACGAGCTGGCGTACGACATGAAGTGCAAGGGCGTGACGGTGTACCGCGACGGCTCGCGTGACGGCCAGGTGCTGAGCACCGGCACCACGCAGGAAGCGGCGGCCAAGCGTGACGGGGCGGCGGCTGCGGCGCCTGCGGCGAGCGAAGCCAAGCCCGAGGCAGCCAAGGAAGCGGTGGCGCTCAAGCGCGAGATCGGCGAGCTGCAGGGCACCATTGCCGAGCTGCAGAACGAACTCGATCGCACCAAGAAGGCCCTGTTCAGCGCCGAGGCGGAGAACGCCAACCGTCGTGGCAAGCGGTCGCGTCCCGACGTGCTGCGTGGCACGACCATCCGCAAGGACACGCCGCTGGGCACGATGTTCGTGAACATCACCGAAGACGAAAAGGGTCAGCCCTTCGAGATCTTCCTCAACCTTGGCAAGGCTGGCGGCAGCGCCATGGCCGACGCCGAAGCCATTGGTCGGCTCATTTCACTCGCATTGCGCAGCGGCATTTCGGTGCAGGAAATCCATCGCCAGTTGCGCGGCATTTCGTCCGACCGTGCTGTGGGCCTGGGCCCCAACAAGGTGCTCTCCATGCCCGACGCGGTGGGTATTGCGCTCGAGCAGTGGTGGCGGGAGAAGCAGGGCGTGCAGCAGGACCTGCTGGCCGGTGGTCAGACCTTCGCGCCGCAGGGTCCGGTGAACGCGCTGAGCGCGCCCGTGCCTACGCCCGCTGCCGGCGTGCCCATCACCCGTCCGCCGATGGCCGCCGAGCAGGCGCAGCCGCAGATCGATTTTGGTGGTGTGGGCGGTGAAGTGTTCATGGGGACCTGCCCGGACTGTGGCTCGCAGCTGGAGTTTGCCGAAGGCTGCGTGAAGTGCCACGTGTGCGGGTTCAGCGAGTGCGGGTGACGGAGCGCGCAGTCCCTTCACAGAACGCGCCACGCCTCGGGAAGGGGCGTGGCGCGTCTTCTTCTACCAGTCACCATCGCAATCAGGAGACATGAAGTTGAATTGGTCAACACTGCTTTCGGCGAAGCGGGTGAAGGAACTTTCCGGACAGTCGCACACCACGGCAAAGCCAGGCACGGACACTCGCTCGGAACACGAGCGGGACTATGGCCGCGCCGTGTTCTGTACTCCAGTTCGCCGGCTACAGGACAAAGCACAGGTCTTCCCACGTGAACCGAATGACTCCGTGAGAACCCGCCTTACGCACTCGCTAGAAGTGTCTACGTTGTGCAGAAGTCTCGTCGCAGGTCTTCGCGAGTTCCTTCATCAGAACGGGGTAGCTGAAGATGGGGTCCGTTCAATTGAGGCGATCGCTGCGACTTCTGGATTGCTGCACGACATTGGCAATCCACCGTTTGGTCACGCCGGAGAACGAGCAATCGCTGAGTGGTACCTAGCAAAGAAGAAGGATGATGCCGCGATCGATTTGCTTTCAAAGAACGATACGCCTCGAAGTTCAGATTTCGAGAACTTTGACGGCAACCCACAGACTGTACGTCTCGTAACGCGCCTTCAACTTCTTGCCGATCACTACGGACTCAATCTTTGCGCGGGAACGGTAGCGGCGCTGATCAAGTATACCGCATGCTCAACAGAAATTGATTCGAACATCCATGCTCGTAGCAAAATCGGCTACTTTCAGTCTGAGCGAAATATCGTAGACCTCGTTCGCGACGCAACTGGAATCGGCGCCTCGCGCCACCCGCTTGTTTTTCTGGTTGAGGCGGCGGACGATATGGTGTATTCGACTGTGGATATAGAGGACGCTGTGAAGAAAGGCCTGTTCGATTGGTCGGTGGTAAAGGCCAAAATTTCCGAGGTAGATGATTCTCTGCCAGCGGACGTTGAGGCGTACATTGGACAATTCAACTGGACCGGTCTGTCACGCTCAGCGCGAGATGAGGCGCTCGTTCAATTTCTTCGCACCAAGCTAATCTATCTTCATGTAGAAGCGGTCGTGACTGTCTTCAGGGACCGGTATGAAGAGATCATGCGTGGCGAGTACGACGGGGAACTCCTCTGTGAAGGTCGATCTTCTCAACTACTCGATGCGTGCGGGAAGTTAGCAAAGGAGAACATCTACTCCAATCGTGAAGTGATGCTGGCCGAGCTTGAAGGTCGCGCAGCCATCCAAGGTTTACTTGATGACCTCTGGGACGGAGTCTCAAACAACCAAAGAACCGATCGCAAGAGTTTTTCCTACAAGATTTACCACGCAATCTCGTCCAATTATCGGAGCGTGTTTGAAAAGGCTGTAACTGATCCAACCTTAAGTCCGGAACAGCGAACATATCATCAGCTTCAGCTCGTCACCGACTACGTGTGTGGCATGACTGATTCTTACGTAATAGAGATGTTTAGAAAGCTGAGAGCTGGCAGGTAGCTTGTGGAACGCGAGATTAGGCAGACTCGAAGGCGCATACGTGAAGGCGTAATGCGGCTTTTGGATGGCGCGCGACCTGAGTTGCGCGAGATCGGTACACTGCTAAATCAACTTGGCCAGCGTTGTGCTGACTTGGTCGTTTTTGGTGGGTACTTGCGCTCGCACGCTTTGCTTGGTGCCCGAGCTACAGTTCGTGATATTGACTTGGTCGCTCACGGTGTAAGCGACCGGGAACTTGCGAGGCTTGTTAGGCCGTACCTAATTAGCCGAAATCAGTTCGGCGGTTATAAGCTTCGAGTCGGGGCTTGGAGAGTTGACTTATGGACACTTTCGTCAACATGGGCAATTCGAGAGCGGCTAGTGCCGCTTGACGGCATCTCTAGTCTGCTTCGAACAACATTCTTCAATATAGAGGCCATGTTTGTGCGGCCAAGACTGTGGCAGCCTCTCTCTCAGACGATACTGGAGGATAACGGAGCCCTCGATGGCATCAGCAGGCGGTGTCTTTCGATTATTCTGGAGGAGAATCCTTTCCCCGAGCTTTGTGTGGTCCGAGCGTATGCACTTTCGCAGGGACTTGGTTTTGGCCTAGACCACCGCCTTGTAGAGTATGTGCGCGAGAACGCTAAGGCTTTAGGTGATATTCGCCTTCGCGAGGCACACATTCGGCACTATCGCCGAGGTGACTGGTCTTCTAAGGCGTTTCAGATCTGGCTTGCAGAATTGAATCCAGATGCTGTGATGTCGAGGGAACTCAATCAGGGCATTCAGCAGTTCGAACTAGCTCTTGACAGTGATTCGAAGGCGGAACGCGCCATGCGTCCCTAGTGGGACGTGGTTGAAATGTGGATAGCACAAGAGTTGTAGTACCACGCGGTATGTTTACCACTACGATGGATCGCGTGCGCACCTCCGAGGATCGCCGCACGCTGGAGCAGATGCTGCGGCAGACGACGCTGAGCCAGGAGATCGCGAAGCGCGTGCGCGTCGTGCTCGCGCTGGCCGATGGCGCCAGCTATTCGACCATCGCCGCGCGCTTGGCGTGCACGGATCGGTTCATTGCCATCTGGAAGCGCCGGTTTGTCGAGGGCGGCGTGCTGGCGTTGGCCGATGCGCCGCGCGCGGGGCGGGGGCATGGGATGAGCGCCGCGCTGGCGGCGAAGATTGTCCGGCACACGCTCCAGACGAAGCCGCCGGCGCCCCTCACGCACTGGTCGAGCCGCCGCCTCGCGGCCGAGCTCGGCGTCGCGCATACCACGGTGACCACGGTGTGGAAGCGGCACGAGCTCAAGCCCCATCGGCTGGAGCGCTACAAGGGCAGCCCGGATCCCGATTTCGAGACGAAGGCGGCGGACATCATTGGGCTCCATATCGATCCTCCGGTGAACGCGGTGGTGTTTTGCGTCGACGAGAACTAAGCTTGCCCCGAAAAAGTGGACACGTACGTGAAAGGACCTACGCGACCATCCGTTGCCGCCCTTCGTGCTCCGCCGGACTGACGTAGCCGAACGTAGAAGGTCGCCGCTTCCGGTTGTACCAGCCCTCGATGTAGCGGAAGATCGCGCCGCGTGCGTCGGCGCGCGTGTGCCAGTCGTGCCGCATGACGAGTTCGCACTCCAAGGTTGCGAAGAAGCTTTCGGCGACGGCGTTGTCATAACAGTCGCCTTTGCCGCTCATGCTGGCCAGCATGCTATGCTGCGCCAATTCGTCGCGATACGCCGCCGACGCGTATTGGGCGGATTCAAGCGGTCGTCGCAACGGCAGGTTGTGCGACAGAGCTTAGATGTTCGTTTAGCGCCTCTGCTGGCGTCTTCCATCCTGACGTTTTGCGCGGCCTATTGTTGAAGGCCAGTGCTACGGCTTTGAGTTCTTGCTCACTCCATCGAGACAGATCGGTACCTTTGGGGACGTATTGGCGCAGCAGCCCGGTGGCGCGCCCTCGCGCGACGCGGTCCGCGCCGATGGCGTGGCATGGGCAAGCTGACAAGGGCGGCGCCGCGTGTGAACGGTGAGGTGTCTGCTTCGCACGGCACGTGCATCGCGGACCGCGTCAAGCGGGTTATCAGGTGCGGTCTCGGGCGTGGTATTAGGCGGAGCACGTGCGCCGACGCGTCGCGAGGAGGGGCCAACGGCGGCCACTGCGAATGTTGGAAAGTCCGCCCGCGGCTAATCTTGCCGATGGCGTATTCGCTGCCTCTCGCCCGAACACACCCCCAAGAGTACGTTGGTGGGCCGCGGGCATCACGCTGGTCCGCGCGGGACGGTTCGGTTTCTCGCTGTCGAACGACCGCCCTTCGGGTGCGGCGCTACCGCTTCTCGCGCGACGGACACGGTCCCGCGGTGTTCGTGGGCGAGTTCTCAGGTGATGGCGTTGACGGCGGCGACGTCGAGCTGATCTGACCGACTCCCACGCTAGGGCGACTGCATCTCCGTGCGCCTGCACGATCGAGAGCGCGGCCTGTCGCGTGTCCGTGTCGCGCACGTCTCGACAAGCAGACGTTCGCCTACTGCACGTGCGCGGGGAGGATGCAGCGATAGGTTCCGACCGCTCCGGTAGGGAAGATGTCCCCCGGATCGGGTCGACCCGCCGCAGTCAGCGCACTGCGGATAGCTCTCATGGCGCCAGACTTTGCCTGTCGTGCGGCAGTGGTGTCATCGTCGCGTGCTCCGGATAGGCTAGCGACGAGCGCTTGCATTTCGACCGGGCCCGTCGCTGCGGCCATATGCTCGACGAAGCGGAACGGCTGCGAATCTCGGCTCAATCCGTCGATCGCGATCCCGTCAACCCAAATCGCGCCGCGTTCTCGATCGACGACAAGTCTCGTCCCGGTAGGGGCAGTATGCACTGCGGGAACGCGGTTGAAGATCCCCGCCGCCATGAGACCGCTGCGTATTGCGGTCGCGCGGGTCGGCAGCGGACTGTCGAGGATCGCCTGCCTTGATAGCGGCGCGTGCGTGGGAGAGGGTATCAGCAACGCGGATGGTTCACCGCCAGCGGTCTGGAGGAGCGCTGCCTCGCTCGCGTCATCCGGCGCCCGAAGCGCGTACATCAGCCGAAGCCGTGTGTCTCCGAGCGACGCTACACCAAGATCCAACATGCGCTGCGCGCTCGTCCATCGCGCGGCTGGGCCAACGAGGCTGAGACGGGACTGCAGCTCAAGCCGCAAGAGCTCGGGGTCGAGCTCGAAACCGTCGATATCGGTCATGGAGAGTGTGCGTGACGGGATCTCCGGCATCGTGCTCACTCCATAAACCTGCGCGCCACCAACGTCATGCGGGATGATCGCGCGGCCCGCACCGGGGTGGTCCTGGCTCTCAATTGCCTGCAACCGTACATGTCTCAATACGTTCGCCGTGATCAGAGCGTCGGTGTCCCGCCCGAACAGCTTGCGCCAGACGGCAATCGGATGACGCCACGGATAGAGGGACCAGAGATCTGCGGGCGACGCGGCTGTTGCGCCACGTACGATGCCGATGCTCTGGAGAAATTCATCGACCAGGCTCTCATGCGGCCGATGGCTCACTTCAACCCGACTCGGCGCCCGCACGATCACGGTAGTGGGCCGCGTGCTCTTACCGATCACGTCGAGCTTGAGTTTGGCTTGCAGGAGAGTTCCCTCGGACAGGTTCAGCCGGAGTTCCTCGACCTGCGCAAAGCAGTCGTCGGCCCGAATCTGGACGAAACCGCGGTCCCCCCGTTCCCACGAGAGCTCGACAAGCCGCACTCTCCCAATGCCCACGACGTTGTGTTGATCCAAAAGCGCACGTCCGTGTTCTTGCAACGGACGTAAGGAGCACACCGCGTCCCCCGCGAAGAACGACTCGTCGCCGAAGAGTAGTTGGCCGAGTGTCCGGCGGTAGTACTCGACCATCGACGGGGCGCGCACGGAAATCCTGAGTGTTCCGAGCGACGCGTCATAGCGCAGGACATCGCCATGTACCGGATAGTACGCAATGGTCGAGCGCGATGCCGTTCCAGGTAAGACGGCTACCGGAGTGCGGCGGTGATGGCTTCGGGTTATGTGAAAAATGACAATGTTGTTGTCTTCGAGTACGCGGGCCTGCACGTGGCCGCCCAACTGGTGCAGCTCCGAGAAGGCTCGAGTCGCGTCTTCCAAGGCGACGCACATCGAGGCCAGGTCTGGAATGGGCGGCGCTTCGCGGCCGACAAACTCGTGGTACGGTCGCCGCCTCCCGTGTTCGACGACTTGGGTAAGGGCACGGTCGAACACGTCGCGCAAGCGAGCGTCCGTTCGCTTACGCAGGTAGACACACAGTGCGAATTCGCGCGCCCCAAGTTCCTGCGGAAGCTCCTCGGGCGCGATATGGCGGTCCTCAAGCGCGCGCGCGAGCGCGTCACGACCGGATGTCGAGCCGAGCATCTCGAGCGCTTCAAACGCCTGGGAAAGCTCGTCGCTGATCGGTTCAGTAGCCAACGCCTGGACGAGATCGGGCGTGGTCAGGCTCTCACGCAGGGTCGCCAACGACGGTGGCCATCCGATCGCATCGAAAAGCTCGCGCCATCGAATGACGGGAATCTCCTCCAGCATCGCGGTGTCCAACCAGACTTGCGGCAGCGCCAGTGGCATCGGTCATCCTCCTATCAGCCGAAAGATTTCAGAGTAAGGTACGAATCGTTGGTCGAGCCAATCGCAGGTCGGTTCTTGCCCCTTGTCGATGATGGCGAGTCGCCGCGGTGGAGTGGTGGATCGACCCGCATAGAAAGGTATCATAGACACTGTGGCTCACGCGGTGCTTCCCGTTGGCCCAGGTGCGTCACGGGCGGCTTCCGCGCATATCGTGCACTGGGCGTTGCGCGCGATGACGTTGCGACGCGTGGTGCCGGTCAGGAAGTCAAAGGCGAGGCGCTGCGGAGCGTCGTCCGCGCCTGCGAACTGCGTGACCAGTCGGAGCATCTCTACCACGGCAGCACCAGCGATCTGGGTATTGAAGGCCACGACGCTCGGCTGCGCGAGATCGGCGCCTCGCACATAGCCCTCCCGAGCAAGGCTCGCGCGCTCCTCATCGGACAGTGCCTCAGTGCGAAGGCGTGCTGGGTCCAGATGTCCCCAGCATGCAAGGCAGGGGCGCCCTGGCCCGATCAGCACAACGCGCCCCGCGCCGGCGTCGATCCGGCCGGAATGATCAACGCGAAAGGCACTGCCCAAATCGATAACCGGGACCGCTCGCCAGTACGAGAGGCGATTGAGCAGGGCGCGCGGTGTTTGGGTGTCCACGCAAGAGAACACGAGATCCGCCGCCTCCGCGGCCTGCACGGTCTCAAGATCGCCCAAGGGCCGTCGGATTGCGGTAACCACGGTGCCGAGGCCGAGGGCCCCGACGTAGCGAGCGGCCACATCGACTTTATAGGCCACACCAACATCGTGCCGGGTTGCCCCGATGATCCGACTCAGGTTGGTGGATTCCACGCGATCGCCGTCAATGAGGGTGATGCGCCCGACGCCGAGATGCGCCAGCTGGACGAGCACCACTGAGCCCGTCCCGCCGAGGCCCACGATCACCACATGGAGGTCACGCAGGATGGCCTGCCCCTCGGGGCCGAGGGCCAAGCGTTGCCGGTCAAACCAGTCTTCGTTCATGCCCTCAGGCGCCGCGGGGATCACCCGCAAGACGTCGCCGACTATGCGAAGGGCCATCCCCCGTGGCCCTCCTTCGTCCGTCCATGCGCGCGCTGCGGGTTCGGTACTTTCGCCCGCCAGCACAATCGATCCGTGCGGACCTGGCATCTGTGCATGGAAGGCGGGCATGAGCCGCGCGTCCCCGACGTCATCGGCGTGCGAGAACCACGGCGTTATTGTTCCCGGGTGGGTGTGAACCGTGAAGATCGACAGGCCCGTGTCGCGCGCCGGGCGCACCAAGCGGTTTAAGGCCACCGGATCGAGACGCAGTTGGTCGACACGACGCACGAGGTAGGCCTCGTCGGGCACGGGCACGAGATGCCGTGCCTGAAGAACGGCCCCGCCCGCGATACGCTCAGCGAGGACCAAGCCGGCGCTTTCAACGTCGCGCCGCGCGCACAGCTGGTTGGCGAAGGGCTGCCAGGCGGACTGCAGTAAGCGAAGGATCATGGTCGGCTCCTCAGTCTAGGCGCTGAAACCGGGCGGCGACCGCGCGAAGGAAATCGCGCATGGTGCTGACCCCAGGCGTCCAGGTGCCTGAAGCGAGGTGCCACGAGTAGCGCTGCCAGTCCCGGCCAAGCAGTCGCTCCGTCGTAGTGGCGCGGGGGAGCGCGCCGCTCGCCGTGTGGAGCGCGGGGGAGACCCAGAACATGTCCGGCGCCGCATCCGGATAGCTCGGCGCCAGCTTGACAAGGAGTTCCACCTCCGCGCGATCGTAGCCGCTTGGCAGGCGATAACCAGCGATCACCACGTAGGTCCAGCAGTCTGGCCCCTGATGAAGCGTGACCGAGTGGCCCTCGAGCTCTCGCTCGAGGGCCACGATGATCTCAGGGATAGGCCCAGCCCCGTAATCCGCGGGAGGCTGACTGTGAAGATGATCTCCATTTTTGAGGGTGATCGTCTGATCGTTTGCGATCACTTCGTCCTCCCGAGGCTGCTGCAGGAAGAGAACGTCGGCCGCTGCCAGGCCAGCGAGGGCTTTGAGGGCGGCGCCGGTCGTGACCGGCGACGCTAGTTCGTACTTCACCTTGTTGATGAAGACGTGGATCGGCTTCGAAGGGTGCACGAGTCGCTCCTGCCGTCCGAGACGGCGACGTGGTCGATGCGAGGGAAGGCAGGCCCTTCCGCGATCGCACCAGGAACGTAGGAAAGTCTTGTGAGGAAAGCAGTTACGGCGTTGTTAGCGCGGAAAGTCCATCTGCTGCCGTCTTGGCTAACGCCGGGGCTACAGTCGCGGCGGACGGCGGGATGAGATGGACGCGGGCCGACCGGCAAGGCAATGGTGAGGATAGACGGTGAGGGATCCCGGACGGAGCGCTTCAATCGCCCGGCTTGCTGCGCCTCTTCGAGGGACGTGAAGAGATCGGCGAGCGTCGCGTAGTACATCGCGCCGGGCGTACTCCGCGGCCGCAATCGCGTCTTGATGTCGCCTGACAACCTGCGCCACGCTAGCTTGATTCGATAGGCGGGCGGGGACCATCGGCTGCGCACCGTCATCGGTCCACACCGCTCCTACCGACCCGCTGGCAGCGGCGCCCGGGGGGCCCGGGGCAAGGTCGTGGGGCCTGGTCCCAAGCCCTATAATGGACCGCGCATGCGCCGTCCTATCACGCGAATTGACGGTTGGCCCGAGAGACTACATCGTTGGGCGCCGCGCACCGCGCGGTGAGTGCGATGGACGCGCGCACGCGGTACGACAACCTCTCCAAGTGGTCACCAATGGATCTTCCGCAATTTCAAGCGGCACGTGCGGCGTGGCGCGGCATGCTGGCGCTCGCGGTCTGCACGGTCCTGCTGGCGTGGACCAGCGAAGCCAGTGACCGCGAGCGACCATCGAGAGCGGCGCGCGTAGTGCGGCCCGCGTCCGGTCCCCTAGATCGGATCCTGCCGTGGAAGAAGCTGATCGAAAAGCTGGTCAAGGTCGACGAGACCGCGCAGACCGCAATCGACTACGCGCAGGATTTCTTGGACGATATCTCGCGGCAGCGCCCACCGCGACCGCTGCCCTTCCCGGACGAGCCCGGGGGCAATCAGAATGATCGGCTCATTCGCATCGTCGACGCGGCACGCCAGGAAGTCGCGGCGTTGGGGCCTCCGGTGCAGGATCCCCTGCCGCCGATCATGTCATCGCCGGCCCAAGCAGACGACCATCGGCGCGAATTGCGCACGCTCGTTGGCGTCCTGATCGAACGGGAGGCCGCGCTCGGCGAGGTGCAGCTACTCGTCGACGACCTGGCGGACCTGGAGCGGGGGACGGAGCGGAGCCGTCGCTTCATCTTCCAGCTGTCACAGCGATTCCTTGAGGCCGCACTCAAGGCGCCCTACACCCCGTTGGAGGTAGTGTTCGGCGAACAATGGTATACCCTCGAACACGGGTTGGCCCAGGCGCTCGAGGCACATCGCACTGGCATCGTCCAGAAGCGCAAGGAGCTCACGCAATGGATGACCACGGAGAAGCAGGCGATCCAAGTGGGCGGCACTGCCTTACGCGACGCGCTCGCTGCGGAGCACGCGAGTCTGCTGAATCGCGAGGCGACGACCGCCGCGGCGGCGGCGTTGTTGGAAGCGCGTGGGGCGGCGCTGCGCAAGGAAGGGCAGGAGCTCGACGTGGCCACCGCTCGCTTTACCGCGGACCAAGCGTCCGCGCAGGCGGCCCGGAGATCGGCCGACGCAAAACGGAAGGCCGCGCAGGCGCGTGACAAGGACGTGCTCGCGGCGCAGCGACGGCTTGATGCCACCGTGGAAAGCATGAACGAGTCGTCGATTCGGCGATGCCCACGGGGGTATTAGCGGTCCGCGTGCACGGCTGACGATCACCAAGGCTGGCGGGACGGGTATGACAACATGATGCATCGCCTGAATGAGGAATACCAAAAGAACTTCTCCGCGCTCACCAAGGCCCAGGGCGCGGTACAGAAGGCTAGGCAGACGGCCGCCGCGGCAGACGCCACGGCGGCGCGGTTGGAGCAGGGGGTGCAGGCGAGTCAGGCGGAGCTCACGCAGAAAAAAGAGAGGGCTTCAGCACGCGACAGGCCGCGCTGCAGCAGGATCTGCGTACGCATCTGCGTGATCTCCTGAATAGCTCGGTGGACCTGCTGCGCGCGGAGAATGAGCGCGATGCGGCGGACGTCCGTGTGATGCTCGGAGTGCTACCATGACCCACACACGTCACCCCGCCACCGCCACATCGCGCGGCGCCGAATTCCCACGCACGACGTGGGCGCGCCTCCTGCTCGTCGCCGGCAGCGCGATGGCGCTGTTCGTCGCATCACGTGCGAGCGCCCAGGCCAGCCCGGTGTCGGTCGAGGCGGGCAAGCGACGCACCGACGCCATCGCGAAAGTGCTACAGGGCGATTCGTCGTATCAGAAGCTGTCCACTGCCGCGCGGAGCGCTCTCACCATGCGCCTCCGCGGCTATGCCAGCGGCGCCGCCGTCCTCGTCGACACGAACCCCCTGCTCCGGTTCCTCGATGGGGGGCAGGCCCTGTCTCCCGCGACGAAGGAGTACCTGGCCAACCGACTCCCCACGCCCAGTATCCCGACCCGGGAGCAGGCCGCGGTGCTGGCGCGCGTCGCCCGAGCGGCGGCCGCGTCGCAAGCATCGCTGTGGGTGGGCACGCGGTCACCGCAGATCGATCAGTCGACGCCAGTCGTCCGGCGCGAACAGCTCCGCAGTGCGACCGCGGGTATCGATTCGGCCGCCACCGCGTTCAGCATAGCTATTAACTCGGCCAACATTTAGT
>NZ_DLHL01000045.1:0-41596 GCF_002483225.1 Gemmatimonas sp. UBA7669
CGGCTTTCTCAGCACCCTGTTAGACGTGAGTCGCGCCGGAGTTCCCGGAGACTCAGTTTGGGAATCCCTGGTAGAGGAGCGGCGCGCACTTGCACCGATGCCACTAATGGACGCTACCCGGTCGATACCATATGCAGGTGGCTGGGCGCCGATGACGGGTCGTGTGGAGGCGGTCGATTCCCTTTACCTCACCATCCGAACCCGGAGTGGTGTGCGAGTTGAACCGCTTGCGGCAGTGGATTCCGTGTGGGCCGATCGCTCTGATGGTGGCACACCGGTCGTGTTGGCACTGGCCGTGGTGTGCGGTGTGCTTGGCGGCGTCGTTGGAGGCATTATGGGTGGCCTCATTGGTCGGTCCTTTGATGCAGTGCCGGCCTTTGCTTTGGCCGGGGCAGTAGTCGTGGGCGGGCTGTGCACGGCCAACAGCGGCATGACCGGGGCGAAGTTCGATCAGAGGGAGTTGATATATCCAATACGCGAGGTCAGTTCTCCGCAAACGTCGGGCTTGCTGCCGCCCGATCAATAGCCCACTGGTAGAGAGTGACCAGCGTTGGTGCATCACTGCAAGTAGCAGGCGGGTCTGCAAGTGTAGGCTCAACGTTCTTCACGCACTGAATCCCCAAAGACATGAAAGTTCCAGCTCTCGTTTCACGCATGCCTTCGCTCACAACGGCTCTGGTTCAAATATCGGGCATCGCACTCGCGCTGATTGCACTCTCCGGGTGCTTCGAAAAGAAGAGCGGGACGAACCCATCCGAGACTCCCGCCGGCCCAATGACCTTCTCGACAGGCTTCCTCACGGTTGATTCCGTGCGGCTTGAGTCGACAGATGCAGCACCCATTGCCCGCATCTCGGGCATTGCCGTCGACAGCGGCGGCAGGATAATCATCGCTGACGCATCGGAACGAACCGTGCGGATCTACTCGAGTCAGGGCGAGCTCCTCAAGTCGCTAGGACGGACCGGTGATGGTCCCGGTGAGTTCCGTGAGCCACGATACGTAGTGGCGCTGCCTGGCTCGGAGCTCTTGATTGGCGAGGGTGGAGGGCGTCTTCACCGATATCGCGATGACACCCTGCTGTACTCGGTGCAGATGGACAGCGTCTCATTCATCTCCAGCATGTCACTGGCTCGGCCGGGCGCCATCGTGGTCTCCACCGGCGATCAGCGTGAATCGTCGATTGTGGAATTGAATCTGGAGGGCAAGTTTCAGAGGAGGACTACGGTCTTCAAGGGAATCCCGGTTGGCGAGACTCCGGAAGATCCAAGATGGCAGAGTGTATTCCAGGTGTGGGCTGCCGCATGCGGATCCACTCTGTATGCAGCGGCAACGATAGGGGACAGCATCTGGGAGACTGATTCCGTCGGTGCCATGTGGCGCTCTCACAAGGTGCACTATCAGGGCTACTCTCCCCCGCGACTTCCGTCTCCTGCAAGTCCACCGAATCGCGCGCGACCGTTTGAATCGATCAAGCAATACGATGTCGTTCAGGGTCTCATCTGCGACCCCAAACAGGTCGCATTCACGTATGTTCGCGGTGTGCGGAACTACGGCGATCCGCAGGTGCTCATGATCAGGCGCGGCGAGCAGTGGAGTGCGCACAGTTCGGGTCCGCCTGTCATTCTTCTCCGGTCGGACACCTTGTACAGTCTGTTGCATCCAGGGTCAGACACTACCTGGATTGGGAAGCATGTGCGCCGCTAGGTGTCGAGGCGGGGATGTTATCGCAGAGGAGTCTCCGCACCTACGGTCAAGTAGTCACAGCCAAAAACACCGGGAAATGCTGGCGGCTCTACCCCGCCCTCGCCGCCAGCACCGAGCGCACGTCGTCCACACTGCCGCCCACCGCGCGCAGGGCCACCAGTGCGTGGTACACGAGATCGGCCACCTCCTCCGCCGCGCGCGCCCGATCGCCATCCACACAGGCCGTGGCCAGCTCCACCGCCTCTTCGCCCAACTTCTTGAGGCGCAGGTTGCGATCGCTCAGCAGTTTCTGTGTGTAGCTCGGCTTACCCTCCGCAGCCGGAGCCGCTGCAATGGCTGCCTGACGCGCCGCAATGGTCGCGTCGAGCGCGCCAAACACTTCAGCCCGCAGCGCCTCCTCGCGGAAGCACGACGTGGTGCCTTCATGACAGGCCGGCCCCGCCGGCAGCACACGCGCGAGCACCGCATCGCGGTCACAATCGGCCGTGAGTGACACCACGCGCTGCACGTTGCCGCTGGTGCCACCCTTGTGCCACAGGCCACGACTGCGCGAGTGATAGTGCATCTCGCCCGTGCGCAGGGTGTGCTCCAGCGCCTCGCGGTCGGCATGCGCCACCATGAGCACCACGCCACTGTTGGCGTCCTGCGTGACTACAGTCACGAGGCCGTTGCCCTTGGTGAAGTTGAGGCTGTCGAGATCGAGCAGTGTTGTCATGCGCCAAGAGAGTCGGGCGTGCACAGCACACGCCGCACGTTGTCGGACAGGGCCGCGTTGGTGGCAATCACATCGCCACCAAACGCGGTGGACGCACCACGCCAGTCGGTGAACACACCACCCGCCTCGGTGATGATGGGCGCCACCGCCGCGGAATCCCAGGGGTTCATGATGTCGTCCACCATGATTTCGGCGCGGCCCGTGGCCACCAGCAGATATCCATAGCAGTCGCCCCAGGTGCGGCTCACGCCACACTCTGCCGACAACGCACGCCACGCCTCTCGGCGCAGGGGATGTTCAGGAAAGCGCTCGTCGGTAATGAGCGCCGTAGCCGAAGCCAGCGATGACACGGCGGACACGCGCGCACGCGACCCATTCCACCAGCAGCCCTCACCGGGCGCGGCGGCAATGATCTCGTCCACTACCGGATAGCACGCTGCGCCTGCCAGTACGGTGTCGCCTTCACAGCAGGCCACCAGCGTGCCCCACAGCGGTACACCGCGCACAAAGGCCTTGGTGCCATCGATGGGGTCGAGAATCCAACGCCGACGCGCATCGGGCCGCACGGGTTCGAACTCCTCGCCAAACAAGCCATCCTGCGGGAAGCGCGCAGCAAGCCACTCGCGCGCCTGACGTTCCGCCTCACGATCAGCAATGGTCACCGGCGAGCCGTCGCCCTTGGCTTCCACGTTGAACTCAGCGCGATACCAGCGCATGGCCACCCGCGACGCAAAGCGCGCCACCTCGGCGGCCGCCTGCATGAGCTGCTCTGGCGTTTCGCTCATGCCGCCACGCCAGGTGCAGACGGCGAGCCACGCACCACGAGACCCGCATCACGCATGACCTGCTTGAGTGCCTGCACCGTGGTGAGTCCATCGTGCAGAATGCCCGCCACCAGTACGGCGTCGGCATGGGCCTGCTGCACGGCATCAACCAGGTGCTGCGCCGAGCCGGCGCCGCCCGACGCAATGACGGGCACGTTCACCGCATCGGCCACGGCCCGCGTGATGTCCAGGTCGTAGCCGGTGCGCGCGCCATCACGATCGATGCTGGTGAGCAGAATTTCACCCGCACCGCGTGCCACACATTCCTGTGCCCAGGCCACCGCCTCGAGCGGTGTTTCTTCGCGTCCGCCCTTCACCCACACCTTGTACACGCCGTCGGCGTTCTTCTTGGCATCGATGCTGGCCACCACACACTGCGCACCAAACCGGTCGGCCGCGGCCGTGAGCACCTCAGGGTTGGACACGGCCGCCGAGTTGAGGGACACCTTGTCGGCGCCGGCACGCAGCGCGCGCGCCACATCGTCGGCGGTGCGCACGCCACCACCAATGGTGAGGGGAATGAACAGCTGTTCAGCCGTGCGACGCGCCACATCGAGCAGGGTGGCCCGCTCTTCGGCGCTCGCCGAAATGTCGAGAAAGGTGATTTCGTCGGCGCCCTCGGCTTCGTAGCGCGTGGACAGCGCGACCGGGTCACCCACGTCGCGCAGACCCACGAAGTTCACCCCCTTCACCACGCGTCCGCCCTTCACGTCGAGGCAGACGATGACTCGCCGTGTGAGCATCAGCGCGCCCCGCCTGATGCGGCACCGCCCGAAACATCAAGCTTGACCGCGCCCTTGGTGCTGAACACGGCGCCGGTCTCCACGAGCGCCTCACGCAGCGCAAAGCCCAGGGCCTTGAACGCGGCTTCGATGATGTGATGCCGGTCGGTGCCACGCAACACACGCACGTGAATGGTGGCACGCGCGTTGTCGGCGAACGAACGGAAGAAGTGATCGTAGAGCTTGGCCGGCAGCGGGCCGCGGTAGTAGGGCCGTCCGCCCATGTCCACCACCACCTGCACCAGTGCGTCATCCATGGGCACCGTGCGCTCGCCGTAGCGTGCACAGGTGGCAGGGATGTGCGCGGCAAAGGCCTGGCCAAGCGCGATGGCCACGTCTTCGATGAGGTGATGCCGCAGGTCACCGCGCGCCTGAATGTTGAAGGCCACGCCAGCATAGCGCGAGAGCGCCACCAGCATGTGGTCGAGGAAGGGCTCGGTGGTGGCAATGCTCGACTCCACACCGGCTCCATCGAGGCCGATGCGAATCTGTGTTTCGTTGCTCTCGCGCACCACGACGGTTGCACTGCGGCTCATGCGCCAAACTCCTCGGCAAGTCGGCGTGCATCGATCACGCCCGTGTACAAAGCCATGCCCAGTACCGCGCCGGCCAGGCCGCGGTGTTCGAGCGCTCGCATATCGTCCAACGACGTGACGCCACCGGAGGCCAGCACGGGCCAGCGACTGGCCTCGGCCACGTCTTCCATGAGCGGCAGGTCGGTGCCCTGCATCTGTCCTTCGAGATGCACGGCGGTGACCAGCACACCGGCCAGCGGTAGCGCGTTCAGCTCTTCCACGAAGTCCAGCACATCGAGGCGCGAGGTTTCCGCCCAACCCTTGGTTACCACACGCCGTTCGCGCACATCGGCAGCCACGATGAGCTGGCCGGGAAAACGATTGGCCATCTCCTCGCGCCACGATTCGTCTTCCACGGCGCGCGTGCCCACTACAACAAAACTGGCGCCATCATCGAGCAGACGTTCGATCTGTGCCTCATCTCGCACGCCGCCGCCCACCTGCACGGGCACGCTGGCG
The DNA here is from genome assembly GCF_002483225.1 of Gemmatimonas sp. UBA7669. NCBI lineage: Bacteria > Pseudomonadati > Gemmatimonadota > Gemmatimonadia > Gemmatimonadales > Gemmatimonadaceae > Gemmatimonas > Gemmatimonas sp. UBA7669. The sequence goes on from NZ_DLHL01000045.1 coordinate 5,060, forward strand.
TCGCGCAGCAGGTCACGAATGATGTCGCGATTGTTGCCACGCCCTGTGGCGGCGTCGAGATCCACGATGTGGAGACGCGGAAAGCCCGTGCGTGTCCATTCGCGCGCCACCGACAGCGGATCGTCCAGACGAATGCGCTCGGCGTCGTAGTCGCCGCCGACCAACTGCACACAGGAACCGCCGCGGAGATCCACGGCTGGAATGGCGATCATCGCATGCTCCGCTGCTTGGCTGCAAAGTCGAGGAAGGCGCGCACGAAGGCCACGCCGGGAGTGCTGGATTTTTCGGGATGAAACTGCGTGCCGATGACATTGCCGCGCCGCACGCTGGCGGGGAAGCGGTCACCCTCGTGTTCACTCCACGCGGTCACAAAGGCTTCGCCGTCTGCTGTGGGCCGACACACGTAGCTGTTGGCGTAGTAGGCCGTGTCGAGTGCACTGTTGGTGAGCAGCGCGTCGCGCACGTCCTGCAGACCGTTCCAGCCAATCTGCGGTACACGCGTGGCTTCGAGACGCTGCACGCGGCCAGGTACGATGCCCAGGCCTTCGCCCGGGCCTTCGTCACTGGCGTCGAACAGGAGCTGCATGCCGAGACAGATGCCAAGGGCCGGCAGACCATTTTGCAGGGCCTCGCGCATGGGCGCGAGACCCGGCGCGAGGCGTTCGGCGGCGGGCGCGAAGGCGCCGACACCGGGCAGAATGAGTGCGTCGGTGTTGCGCACCGCGGCTGCGGGGTCGGTATCTACACGTACTTCCGCACCACCCGCCTCAAGCGACTTGATGAGCGAGTGCAGATTGCCGGCTCCGTAGTCGAACACGGAAGCACGAACGGTGGGCGTGCTCATGCGCGATTCTCCTGTGCCGCGCCTTGCGGTATGGCGCCAAGCCGCACAGCGTCCTGCCGCACCGCGTCAAACGCCGCAAGAAACTGTTCGACCTGCTCCCACGGCCCCACGCTGATGCGCAGCGTGTCACCAACGTGCGGCAAGCCCGGGAACGGTCGCGCCGCCACACCACGCTCGCGCAAGGCCTGACCAAAGGCCACGCTGTCTGCCACCGGCACGCACACGTAGTTGGCGTGCGAGGTCAGTGGCGCATAGCCACGCGCGCGCAGCGCTTCAATGAGGCGTTCACGATTGCGCACGGCCAGCGCGACATGCTCGTCAATCCACAGGCGGTCATCACGCAGCGCCGAGAGTGCGGCCTGCTCGGCCAGCGCACTCAGCTTGTACGGGCCGCGTGACTTCTCCACGTCGCGCACCAATGCGGGGGCGCCAATGGCATAGCCAATGCGCAGTCCCGCGAGGCCAAAGGCCTTGGACATGGTGCGAATGACGAGCAGGTTGTCCACGGTGTTGGCGAGATCGACGGCCGAGACGCCCGCAAACTCAGCGTAGGCTTCGTCGAGGAATACCACACCCGGTGCTTCACGCACCGCGCGCTCGATGGTGGCGCGCGCCGTGACGGCGCCGGTGGGATTGTTGGGGCTGCAGAGATAGAGAATGCGTGGCTTCGCGGCCAGCAGCGCGTCGATGTCTGGCTGGTGGTCAGCGCGCTCGGTGACGCCCACGTAGCGCAGCCCGTTCATCTGCGCGAAGATGGGAATCATGGCAAACGAGGGCTCGCTGGCTGCCACGACACTGCCCGGCTCACCAAAGGCGCGCATGGCGCTGTCGAGAATGTCGTCGGAGCCGCAACCGGTTACGAGCCGCTCCGGCGTGCTGCCCACATACGCGGCCAGTTCCGCCTTGAGGTCAGCGGCATAGAGCGACGGGTAGCGTGTGATGCGCGATACCGGCGCTTCACGCAGCGTGCGTTCTGCCGAGGGTGGCAAGCCCCACAAGTTGGTGTTGTCGGTGAGATCGAGCGCTACGGGCGCACGCTTGGGGTCGTAGAGCGGCACAGCATCGTACAGCGCGCGTGCAAAGGCGAGGCGATCGCGTGGCTCTTCTGACTGCGCCGATATCGACGTGTTGCCCGACGCACCCGCCCAGGCCCGCGCCGCTGCTGCGTGCGCGGGCAGTCCTTCGGCATCGGCAAAACGTCCCACGTCGTCGGCCAGAGACGCCGCGGCAGCCGGCGTGACTTCCTGCCATGTGGTCCAGCGTACGAAGTCGAGCGTGGAGAGGCCCGAGTAACTGCGGCCGGCACCAGCCGTGGGCAGCACGTGATTGGCGCCCGTCATGTAATCGCCGTAGGCCACCGAGCTCGACGCGCCCACGAAAATCGTTCCGGCAGCGCGAAGCAGGTCGAGCGTGGACTGACGCAGCGCATCACGCACCACCAGCAGCAGGTGTTCGGCGGCCCAGGCGTTGGCAAAGTTCACCGCCTCGTCGCGCGTGGTGCACCACACCACGCCACCGCGCGCGGCGAGTGATGCCCGCACCACCTCACCGCGCGGCGTGGTGGCCACCTGACGCTCGAGCGCATCGCGCAGTCCCGCCGCCTGCGACGCTACAGCGCCCCCGTCACCAAACAATACGGCCAGCACGGCAGCATCAGGGTCGTGCTCGGCCTGCGCGAGCATTTCGCGCGCGATGGCCTCCACATCGGCACTGCTATCGGCAAGCACGAGCAACTCACTGGGCCCCGCCGGTGCATCGATGGCCACCTGATTCACCACCTGCAACTTGGCCTCGGCCACATAGGCGTTGCCCGGCCCCATGATGCGATCGACACGCGGCACGGACGCGGTGCCGTAGGCCATGGCGGCGACGGCACCGGCACCGCCCAGCACGAACACGCGATCGACCTGTGCGAGTGCGGCCGCGGCCAGCACCACCGGCGAGGGCTGTCCATCAGCGCCTGGCGGTGTGCACACAATCACTTCACGCACACCGGCCACGCGCGCGGGAATGGCGCCCATGAGCAGCGAACTCGGATAGGCCGCACGACCACCGGGTGCGTAAATGCCAACGCGTTCGAGCGGATCGGGACGACGGCCCACGGTGATGCCCGGCTCGGGACTGGTGATGGTCTCTGTGGGCCGGAAGGCTGCGTGCACGCTGGCGATGTTGCGCGCGGCGCGTTCGAGCGAGGCGCGCAGCGATGGATCGAGTGCCGCGAGCGCGGCATCCCATGCGGCGCGTGGTACATCGAGGCGCTCAAGCGACACGTCAGGTGACACGCCATCGAAGCGACGCGCCATCTCGCGCAGCGCGTCGTCGCCGCGTGTGCGCACGTCGTCGATGATGGCGCGCGTGCGTTCACGCACGCCGGGGTCGGTGGTACTGCTGCGATCTTCGAGCGCGCGGCGTGTGTCGGCGTCGAGCGACGACAGCGCACCAAACGCGCGCAGCGCGAGGGCCGTGGTGACGATGGTCATGACTGGCTCAGGGCACCAGGCGTTCGATGCGCGTGACGAGAATGCCTTCGGCACCCAAGGCACGCAGCTGCGAGATGGTGCGATAGATCGTGTCGGCGGCCACGACGGCGTGCACCGCCACGAAGGTGCCGTGATTGGCAATGTCGATGACGGTGGGACCATTGAGGCCCGGCAGCACCTCACGCACGGCCTGCAGCGCGGTGCGCGGCACGTTGGCCATGAGATAACGTTGACCACGCGCGCGAATGACCGATGCCAGCGCCGTCACGAGATCCTCCATCTCACGCGCACGCGCGACATCGCCGCCACGCGGTCCGCCCGTCGCCGTGATGAGATGCGCGCTCGAGCGCAGCACGGTGTCCACTTCGCGCAGTCCATTCACGCGCAGCGTGGAGCCCGTCGACGTGAGATCCACCACCACATCGGCAATGCCCAAGTGCGGTGCGATTTCCGCCGCGCCCGACACCGGCACGATGTCGACCGGTCGGCCGCGTTCGGCAAAGAAGCGGCGCGCGATGTTGGGGAACACCGTGGCCACGCGCGCCGGGGCGCCGTCCTGCCCGATGTCGTCTACCGACTTCACCCCGGCATCCTCCCGGGCTGCGACCACCAGCCGGCAGCGCCCGAAGCCGAGGTCGAGGTGCGACACGAGGTCGCGTCCCGACTCGCTCACGAGATCCCAGCCGGTCACGCCGGCGTCGGCTGCCCCGTCGGCCACGAACTCGGGAATGTCCTGGGCCCGCACGAAAATCGCTTCGAACTCACCGCCGAGGGACGCGGTGAGGGCCCGTTCGCCGGAGGAGCGGACTTCAAGTCCGGCGTCGTTGAAGAGCTCACGGGTGTCCTCGCTGAGGCGGCCCTTGTTCGGTAACGCGATGCGCAGCATGGAGTTGGCTTCGTAGAGGTCAGAAGTACGGAACGGCGGGTCTCTCGGGGCATCCGGTGCCGGGCAACAAAAAAGGCCCGTCCGAATGGACGGGCCTGAGGTCGCCGTGGTTCCGGGGAGCGAACGCGATCTGCTACCCCATAACGCACAAGGCGCCCTGACCCGTCGGGCCATGGCCATGATGCGTATGATGGTGCGCGGAACGGAAAGCAGGCATAGTCCGTTGAGGCTAGCGCGTGGGTTCCGGGGCGTCAAGGGGACGAACCGTAGGGGACTTGGCGCCAGGGGACTTTGTGAATAACTTCACAAGGCTCGCAGGGCCCTGCGAGCACAGGACTCTCCTGTAGAAGAATTCTTCGATTAGGCTCTGGAGGCCTCTCGACATGCGGTTTCTCGGCTTTGCGGTGGTGACGGGCGCGGCGATCCTGCTCGGCGCGTGCGGTGGTGGTGACAGTGCGACGACGGACACGGCCGCAGCGGCCGCTCCGGCGGCTGACTCGGCGCCCGCGGCGGCGGCGGCTCCGGCCGGCGCTCCGGCGGCGATCACGGGCACGACGCACACGATCAACATGGTGGGTGATGGTCAGGGCTATCGCTACGAGCCCGCGGAAATCACGATCAAGGCCGGCGACGGCATCCGCTTCGTGATGGTCAGCGGCGGCCCGCACAACGTGGCCTTCGACCCGGCCACGCTGTCGCCGGAAGCGAAGTCGGCCCTCCTGGCCAACATGCCGGAGCAGGCTGGTGAGCTGTCGGGCAAGATGCTGCTCAACCCGGACGAGGCCTACGTGGTGTCGTTCGCGAACGTCCCGGCTGGCACGTACGACTTCTTCTGCACGCCGCACCTCGCCATGAACATGAAGGGCAAGGTCACGGTCCAGTAAGTCGCAAGACTTCTGCAGGACCCGAAGGGCCGACGCACACGCGTCGGCCCTTCGTGCATTTCACTAGCTTTGAGCATGGCGTCGTACGGCTCTGCCACGTCCCGGCCCGCGATTTCGCGCACACTCTGGTTGCGCGCCCGCACTCGCAATGCGTTGCGTCGCGGTCTGCTCATTGGCAGTGTGAGCATGCTGACCATGGTGGTCATGCTGCTGGTGCTCGTGCTCATTCCGCGGCGAGCCGATCAAGTGCTCGCAGAGGCGCTGCGCCAGGTGCCTGCCGACGCGGACACGCTGCGTTGGCTGCGCGCGCTCACTGAAGCGCGCAGCGCCGAGCAACTGGCGACGCAGCAACTCGATTCGCTGCGTGCGCGGGCGGCGCGTGAGGACTCGCTCGGCGCGCTGGTGGCGCGTGCGCGGAGCGCGCCATTGATGGAGAGTTATCGCGCGCTGGCCGAGTCGCCGGTGCTGCGCGAGGATGCGCGTGCGCAGTCGCTGTTTGTCGATATGGCGCGACTGGATACGGCGCGCGCAGCCAGCGCCGCGTTGAGTGGACCCGACGCACGGTACGCCACACTCACGCGTGAGCTGGTGGCCCGTGGCAGTGAACTGGTCGCCCGCGCCGAATCCCTGCAGGTGTCGGACAGCATGCCGGTGGATTCGTCGGTGATCCTGGCACAGGGCGCCGCCATTCAGGCCGCCGCGTTGGCCGACTCCAATCTGTCTGCAGCCAGATCGGCGAATGCGGCGCGCGCTGAAGAGCGTGCGGCCCTGCGGGCGCAGCACAGTGTGCTGCTGCCGCCCTGGGTGATGGTGATTGCGGCAGCCGTGATTGGCGTGGCCGTTGGCATGCTGGTGGCGCTGTGGCGCGAGTTCCGGCAGCCCGTGGTAGCCGACGCCGTGGAATTGAGTGCACGCACCGGACTGCGTGTGCTGGATGCGTCGGCCGATCACCAGGAGGCGTGGTCGCTGCTGCACCTCCTGTTGTCGAATACCGGCGATGTCGTGCCTCAGGTGCACGTGCTGGCGCAGGAGCCGGTGTTGGCCGGTCAGGCGGCCGTGCAACTGGCCGCGGTGGCGGCGCGTGAATCGCGCGCGACGGTGCTGGTTGATGGCACCAGGCGCGGGCGCACCCTGGAACCACTGCTCGCGCAGGCGCCGCGTCGTCGCGCCGAGCACCGCGCCGAGCGTCGGCCTGATCTTGCTGATGATGCGGACTTCCTCTGGGATGACAGTCAGGCGCTGATTGTTGGTCCGGATCAGGTGGTCGATCTGTTGTGGCCGGATCGTGGTGCGCGATTGTCGGCCGTGGCCGAACCATTGCGTCGTCAGCTGGGCGGCTACGATCTGGTTGTGCTGCTGTCCGATCAGGCCGAACCGCGCACGGTGCCGGCGGTGCGTGATGTGGTGCTGGTGCTGCGCGCGGGGGTGACGCCGATAGCCTGGCTGGACGCGGCGCTTCGGAGCCTTGTTGCGGCGGGACGTCAGCCCCGGGCGCTGGTGCTGTGGACAGGGGCGCGGCCCCTGAACTTTTCTCAGGTCATGGCCGGGGGGGGCGCGACTGCGCCGAACAGGCTGGTCGCATCGGGGCGGCCCGGCTAGTCTCCGCAGCATGTGGGCAGACACTCTGTTGGGCCTCGAACAGGGGCATGTGCTGCGGCTCGCGGTGTGGGCGGCCGCGTGCATCGTGGGCGGAACGGCGGTGCTGGCGGCGGTCATCGTGCGCCGCATGGACGCGCCCATGCTGCGACATTTTGGCATCCAGACGGCGGCATGGGGCGCAGTGAACGGTCTCATTGCCCTCTGGGCCTGGCGTGGTCTGACGCTGCGTGACTTTGCCGGAGCGCAGCGTCTCGTCAACTTTCTCTGGCTGAACACCGGGCTCGATATCGGGTATGCTGCGGTCGGTGTCACCCTCATGCTCACGGGGTGGCGTCTCGGGCGTCGTCTCGGACTGGTTGGTGCCGGCTTCGCCGTCTGCATCCAGGGCCTTGTACTGGCCTTGCTCGACTACCGCCTCATCGTGCTCATCGGCCCGCTGCGCTGAACGGTTGCCGCGAACGGTTGCCGCCTGTTTGCCGCGTGGGACGCGTGCTCTTGCTCCGCTGATTCATCGCTGGTTTTTCGCTGATCCTTCGCTGATCCATCATGGAACCCGTCATTCCCGATCTGCGCGCGGTCCCGCGCGAAGACGCCTACCGCCAGCTGCTCGAGATGCAGTCGCTGCTGCTCGAGGGCAGCACCGACGTGATTGCCGGCATGGCCACAACGGCCACGCTGCTGCATCACGCCTTCGGCTATCTCTGGACGGGCTTCTATCGGGTGGTGGAGCCGGGCCAGCTGTTGCGCGTGGGTCCGTATCAGGGCTCACTGGGTTGTCAGGAAATCGCCTTTGGTCGCGGCGTATGTGGAACGGCGGCGGCCGAGCGACGCACCGTGGTGGTGCCGGACGTTCACGCCTTCCCCGGTCATATTGCCTGCGACGCGCGTTCGGCCAGCGAGATCGTCGTGCCGGTGCAGAATGCCCGGGGTGAGCTCATTGCCGTCCTCGACATCGATTCGCCGGTGCCGGACAGTTTCGGGGATGCCGATGTGGCCGGCCTCGAACAATTGGTGGCCTGGTTCGCCCGCACGGCGTAAGTTCGCGTACACTCGCACACGCACGACCCACACTCCGGACGGCGTGTGGCGGCGGCTGGCGCCGTCTCGGTGCCGTATCGCCTCCCTGCCCAGCACACGGGATCCATGACCGGGTACTCCGATCGGATCAACCATGCCTTCGCCTTTGCGGCGAAGCATCATGACCAGCAGGTTCGCAAGGGCACACGACTGCCCTACCTCACGCATCCGGCCAACGTGGCCATCATCCTCACGCGCTACGGCTGCAGTGAGGACACGGTGGTGGCCGGCATCCTGCACGACGTGGTGGAGGACTGCGTGCGGGAGGGCATGACCCGCGAGATGCTCGAAGAACGCATCGGCCGCAAGTTCGGCAACACGGTGCTGAACGCCGTGCTGGCCGTGACGCAGCGCAAGCACGATGACGACGGCATTGAGTTGTCGTCGGACGATCGCAAGGCGGATTATCTCGAACGACTGGGCCGCGCCGACGGCGAAGCGCTCTGGGTGTGTGCGGCCGACAAGCTGCACAACGCCAACAGTGTGCTGTCCGATCTGCGTCGCACGGCCTTCCCCGAAACGGTGTGGGGACGTTTTGCCGCCGGCCGCGAAGGCACGGTGCGCTGGTACCGCCGTGTGGTCGACCGCCTGCGCGAAGTCGGCTTTCACGCGCCCATTGTCGATGAGCTCGAGGCCGCGGCGCTGGGGCTCGAGCAGGCCTGAGCCATTGGCCTGAGCCATTGGCCTGAGCTGTTACCAACTCACCGGAGATTCGCCTCATGTTGTTGATGCTGCTGTCCGCCACGATGTTGCAGGCTCCGTCGCAGCCGCCGGCCAACGGCGCCCGTCTCGAAGTCACACCGGCCGAACCGGTGGTGATTGCGCAGGACACGCTGCGTCTCAAGGCACGCGTACTCGGCGCCGACGGGCAGCCGCTCACCAACGCGCAGGTGCGCTTCGTTGGCGCCGGTGGAGTGTTTGAAGGCCGCGTGATGCCCGATGGTCTGGTGATGTCGGGCTCCACGGGCACGCTGCCGGTAACGGTGGTGGCGCAGGTGCCGGGTCAGCCGACCATCACGCAGCGGGTGGAAGTGCGCATGGTACCCGGTCCGGCGGCGCGCATTGCACTCGATGGGGCGCCGACGCGTTTGGTGGGTGGTCAGCGCATCGCGCTCACGCCCAGGGTGTTCAGCGCGGCCGGTGACGCGCGCGCCGACCGCGTGACCTGGAGCAGCAGCAATCCGGCCGTCGCGGTGGTGAACGCCGATGGTCTGCTGGAAGCCAAGGCCGTGGGACGGGCCACGCTCACCGCGCGTGTGGATCAGGCGGTGCAGACGCACACGGTGCAGGTGGTGGCGGCGCGCGTTGGTGCGTTCAGCATTACGCCGAGCAGCAAGGAGGCGCGCACGGGCGACGTGATCCGGTTTGCGGTCAATGCGCGCGACGCGGCCGGCAAGCCGATTACCGGCGTCACGCCCAGCTGGAGCTTCAGCCCGGGGCAGGGCGTCATCGACAGCGATGGCGCCTTCACGGGCTACGAAGGCGGCACGTATGTGGTGACGGCCACACTGGGCACGCAGAGTGCGCAGACCGTCATTCGTCTGACGCCGCGTGATGTGCGTCGTCCGGCCACGGTGGTGGGCCGTCTGCCGCGCACGGGCTTCACCACCGAAGAGGTGTGGTTGCACCCCACGCGCGAAATCGCCTACCTCGGCACGGGCTCGGGCGGCGACCGCATGTTCACCATCGACATCAGCAACAAGGCCAAGCCGGTGGTCACGGACAGCATTGTCGAGAACACGCGTCGCGTGAACGACATCATGACCAATCCGTCGGGCTCGCATCTGGTGTTCACGCGTGAAGGCGCGAGCGACCGCAAGAACGGCATCGTCATCGCGTCACTTGAAGATCCGCTGCACCCGAAGAAGTGCGCCGACTTCACCGAAGGACTCACGGGCGGCGTGCACAGCACCTTCGTCTACAAGCAGGAGAAGTTCGGGACGCACATCTACCTCACGAACGATGGCACCGGCGCCATTCACATCATCGACTGGAACGATCCGTGCAATCCGAAGACGGCGGCGGTGTGGAAGACGCCTCGTCCGGACGCGGGGCGTTCGCTGCATGACATCGATGTGCAGGATGGCCTGGCCTACCTGAGTTACTGGAACGACGGCCTCGTGATTCTCGACATCGGCAATGGCGTGAAGGGCGGGTCGCCCAGCAACCCGCAGCTGGTGTCGCAGTACAAGTACGACCTCAACGACCTGTATCGTCAGGTGGAAGCGGCTGGCGGCCCCGGGTTCATCCGCGGCACGCACACGGCGTGGCGTCACAAGAACTATGTGTTCATCGCCGACGAAGTCTTCCCGGCGTCGCCGGTGAAGGGCGCGAAGGACGCCTCGGCGGGCCGCGCCTACGGTCGTCTGCAGGTCATCGATGTGTCGGACATCGCCAAGCCGCGCAGCGTGGCGTTCTACGAGCCGGAGTTCGGCGGCGTGCACAACGTGTGGGTGGCGGGTGACACGCTGTACATGGGTGCGTACAACGCGGGCTTCCGCGCCTTTGACATCAGCGGTGAACTGCGCGGCGACCTGCGCGCGCAGCAGCGCGAGATGGTGCATGTGCACACGGCCGATCTCGATGGCTACGTGAAGAACGCGGCCATGACCTGGGGTGTGGTGGTGCGCAACGGCCTGGCCTACGTGAACGACATGTACAACGGGCTGTGGATCGTGCGCATGGAACCCAAGCCCGAGCCCAAGAAGAACGCCATCGTGCCATGAGGAGCCTGGGTGTGCGCCGTCTGCGAATGCAGGCGATTCGTGCTCAGGCGCTGAGCGTGCTGGTGTCGCTGGCCGGTGCGCTGCCCGCCGCGACACCGGTTACCGCACAGGCCGCGCCTGTTGCATCCTCCCGGACCTACACGGTGCTCGTGGCCAGCGAAAGCGTGGACCACGTGTCCGTGGTGGAGTTTGGTCCGCAGGGCGCCAAGGTGGTGCGCACGCAGGAGGTGGGGGTGATGCTGGCCGACCCCGATGGGCCGCACGGCCTCGGGGTCTCACCCGATGGCGCGCATTACTATGTGACCACGGCGCATGGTACGCCCTATGGCGTGCTGTGGAAGTTCGATGCGCAGAGTCACGCGTATGCGGGGCAGGTGATGCTCGGCAATTTCCCCGCCACGCTGCAGGTCTCGCCCGATGGCCGCACAGTGGTGGCCGTGAACTTCAATCTGCATGGCGACATGGTGCCAAGCGATGTGAGCATCGTGCGCACCGACAGCCTGCAGGAGATTGCGCGCATTCCCACCTGCACCATGCCGCATGGCTCGCGCATCAACCGCGCCGGCACGCGGCACTACTCGGCCTGCATGATGGACGACATGCTGGTGGAGATCGATCTCGACGGGCTGCAGGTGGCGCGGCACTTCGTGCTCACCAAGGGCAGTGAGCATGGCATGACGGGTGCACCGGTGCGCGCGGCCGCGTCGGCGCATGCGGGGCATGACATGAGTGGTCATGGCACGGCGCAGCCGGCGGCGGGCAGCACGACCTGTTCGCCGACCTGGGCGCAGCCCAGTCCGGACGACCGCACAGTCTGGGTGGCCTGCAACGGCACCAGCGACCTGGTGGAAATCGATGTGGCGTCGTGGACCATGCGGCGCCGCATTCCGGCGGGCAATGGCGTGTACAATCTGGCCGTCACGCGTGATGGCAGCCGGCTGGTGGCGACCAACAAGCGCGGCCAGAGTGTGTCGGTGATCGACACCAAGACCGGCGCCACACTGGCAACGCTGCCCACGCAGCGTCGTGTGGTGCATGGCGTGGCCATCTCCGACGACGATCGCTACGCCTTCGTGTCCGTGGAGGGCATTGGCAGTGAGCCGGGCACGGTGGAAATTATCGATCTCACGGCGCTCAAGACCGTGGCCCGCGTGGACGTGGGGCAGCAGGCGGGTGGCATTGATGTGCTGCCGGGGCGGTGACGATCTCGCGTAGGCAGCGAGGATCGGCGTAACGACTGGACCGCTAACAGCTTACGCAGAGAACTGCAGGAGAACCGCAGAGAACGCAGAGGCGCCAATCATTTTTTGATTGGTTCTCATGTCTGATCCGTGTGGTTTCCGCCCAATCCGCGTCATCCGCGACAAGGCGGTTCGACCCCAACGGCTTCTCTCTGCGTTCTCCTTTACTCTTGGTTCTCCGCGTGAGCTGTTGACGATCTGTCGGCCGCAACGAGTGCCGGTGTCGCGACCAGATCGCCAACGGTTCACGCGGACTGGCTCAGCGCGCTCCGTACGTGCGGGACACGTAGTCGTTGAGGATGCCGAGGAACTCGGGCACGATGTGGTCACCCTTGAGCGTCGTGAACAGCTTGCCGTCCACGTACACTGGTGCCTTGGGCTCCTCGAAAGTGCCCGGCAGCGAGATGCCGATGTTGGCGTGCTTCGACTCGCCGGGGCCGTTCACGACGCAGCCCATGACCGCGACCTTCATGTCCACCACGCCGGGCAGCGTCTCGCGCCACACCGGCATCTGCTCGCGCAGATAGCCCTGGATGTCTTCCGCCATCTTCTGGAAGAACGTGCTGGTGGTGCGACCACAGCCCGGGCAGGCCGTCACCTGCGGCGCGAATGAGCGCAGGCCCAGCGATTGCAGGATCTGCTGCGCCACGTACACCTCTTCGCGGCGGTCGCCACCCGGCTTGGGCGTGAGCGACACACGAATGGTGTCGCCGATGCCTTCACTGAGCAGGATGGACAGCGCAGCGGCGGACGCGATGACGCCCTTGTTGCCCATGCCCGCTTCGGTGAGGCCAAGATGCAGCGGATAGTCGCAGCGCGTGGCCAAACGGCGATAGCACTCCACGAGATCCTGCACGACCGAGATCTTGGCGCTGACGATGATGCGGTCATGCGGCAGGCCCACCTCTTCCGCCAGAGCGGCCGAGCGCAGCGCGCTTTCCAGCATGGCATCCATGTACACGTCCTTCGCATCGCGCGGCGTGGCCGACGCGGCGTTCGCGTCCATCATCTGCGTGAGCAGGTCCTGATCGAGCGAGCCCCAGTTCACGCCAATGCGCACCGGCTTGCCGTGATCGACGGCCGCCTGCACGATGGTGGTGAAGTTCGTATCGCGATGCTTCGTGCCCACATTGCCCGGATTGATGCGGTACTTGTCGAGCGCCGCCGCCGTCTTCGGGTACTTGGTGAGCAGCAGATGGCCGTTGTAATGGAAATCACCGATCAGCGGCACATCGAGTCCGCGGTCGTCGAGCCGCTGCCGGATCTCGGGCACCGCCTGCGCGGCCTCGTCGTTGTTGACCGTGATGCGGACCTTCTGCGACCCGGCTTCGAACAGCGCCGCCACCTGGTCGGCCGTCGCGGCGGCGTCGGCGGTGTCGGTGTTGGTCATGGACTGCACGACGATCGGGGCCGAGGCACCCACGGCGACCCCGCGCACCTTGACGGTGACGGTGGGACGGCGATGGCCGAAGCCCGAAGAGGCGTGTGACACGAAGACGTTTCCGGTTGAAAGAAGAGATCCGCCCCGCGGCGCGGCAGGGCCTGCCATAAGCTAGCGCGTCCCGGCAGAGGCCCCCAAGTTCCGCATATGGATTCTGACTCGCCCGCGCCGCCCGATTCTCCCGAACCCGCCCACGCAGGCAGCGAAAGCGCCGATCCGACGGCCGAAGTCGCGCCGCCCCCTGCTCAACCGGCACCACCCCGGCGCTCGTTCCTGCGGCGCCACTGGCTGGCGGCCTCCCTGGCGGTGTTGCTTGGCGTACCTGCCATTGGGATGACGGCCTGGGCCTGGCTGGCCCTCAGTATCACCTACTCCAGCGGCAAGCGGGCCGGCTACGTGCAGAAGATCTCTCGCAAAGGCTGGCTCTGCAAAACCTGGGAAGGCACGCTGTATACGGACGTCGCACAGGGTTTTCGCAGCGACAGCTTTGCCTTCACGGTGCGCAGCGATTCCATTGCACATGTGCTGGAGCAGTTGAGTGGTCGTCGTGTCGCGGTGGATTACGAACAGCACATCGGGGTGCCATCGTCGTGCTTCGGTGAGACCGAGTATTTTGTAGTAGGCGTCACCCCGCTGAACAATTGACCGGCGCCTTGGCGTAACAAATGCAGCGGCCTCGGGGTAAGGCCGCCTGCGCCATGTTCGACAAACCTGTCACTCCCCTTTTTGGAGGTACTCGATGAAGCGTACCCTTCGTACCCTCGGCGTTCTGGCCGCCCTCGCGCTGCCTGCCTCGCTCACCGCCCAGGCCAGCAGCGAAAAGACCATTGGCTTCGGTGTCTCCGGTGGCCTGTCCCTTCCCATGGGCGACCTGAGCGACGGCGTGGAAGCCGGCTACAACGTGGCCGGTCACGTGTATCTCAAGCCCGCCGCCCTCAAGGCCTTCCGTCTGCGTGGTGACGTGAGCTACGACAGCTGGAGCGGCAAAGTCGATGGGGTGAGCGCCAGCTCGCTCGGCTTCATGGGCAACGTCGTGTTTGACCTTGGCACTTCGGGCAGCTCTGTCAAGCCGTACATCCTCGGTGGCGTCGGCATGCACAACGGCAAGTCGAAGGCGTCGTTCGGTGGAGCAGACGTGGAGTTCAGCAATACGGATCTGGCCATTCAGGCCGGCGCGGGCCTCACCTTCCAGCTCTCCGGCTTCTCCACCTTTGCCGAAGCGCGCTTCGTGAACGTGTTCGGTGAGGACGACAGCGCCAACTGGCTGCCCATCGTCTTCGGTATCCGCTTCTGATCAGGCACGACCCTCAGTGATGCACGGTCATTCCTCCGCAGTGCACGCATGACGGAACCCGTCATCATTGTAGGTGCCGGTATCGCCGGTCTCGTCTGCGCCATCGAGCTGCAGCGGGCCGGCGTGCCGGTGAAGGTCTTTGAGCAGGCCGACGAGGTGGGCGGCCGGGTGCGCAGCACGGTGCAGAACGGCTTCGTGCTCGATCACGGTTTTCAGGTGCTGTTCACCGCCTACCCCACGCTCAATCGCTATCTCGATGCGTCGGCGCTGGCGTACCGACCATTCATTCCGGGCGCGATGATTTCGCGCAACGGACGCGCGGCGCTGGTGGGTGATGCCTGGCGTGATCCGAGTCTGCTGCTGGATACCTTGTTGGCGTCGGTCATTTCGCTGGGTGACAAAATGCGGCTGCTGGCGCTCAGGCAACACGCGCGTGGCCTCTCACTCGACGAGTGTTTTACCGGACCACATGCCGCGCTGAGCACGCGGGCGTTTCTGCAACAGCGCGGCTTCAGCGAGGCCGCCATCAACGGCTTCTTTGCCCCGTTCTACGGCGGCATTCTGCTCGATCGCACGCTGTCCACCAGCGCCTCCATTCTGCTGTTCACCTTCCGCATGCTGGCCGAGGGGGACACGGTGGTGCCGGCGGCGGGTATCGGCGCCATCTCCGCACATCTGGCGGCACAACTCGCGCCGGGCACGGTGCACACCACACGTCGTGTGGAACGGGTGCTGGTTGATGGTGGACGGGCGTCGGGTGTCGTGACGAGTGATGGCGCTGTGCATGGGGCGTCGCAGGTGGTGCTGGCCACCGAGGCGCCGGCCACGGCGCAACTGGCACAGTCGGTCGGGCTCTCCCTCGGATTGCCGACAGCGTCACGCGGTTGCACCACGCTGTACTACACGGCTGCCAGGACACCCATTCCCGGTCGGGCTCTGTGGCTCAACGCCGACCAGGATGCCGTGGTCAGCCATGCCATCACGCTGACCGATGTGGCGCCGGAGTACTCGGCCAGCGGGCGCCCGTTGATTGCGGCGACCTGTCTCGGCGAGGCGGCCGCGCTCGACGACGCCACACTTGACGCGCGCGCGCAATCTGAACTGCTGCGTCTGCATGGCGCGCCGGCCGGCGAGACGCAGCTCGAACGCGTGGCCATCTGGCGGGTACCCTATGCACAGTTCGCCCAGCCACCCGGTTGGTGGGCTACTCGCCCACAGGCTGCCACCTCGGTGCCTGGTCTCCTGCTCGCCGGCGAAGCCTTGCACTCGAGTTCCCTCGAAGGCGCCGCGCGTGGTGGAGTGGCCGCAGCGGCGGCCGTGACTTCGGCTGTGTCATCGGCCCACCCGTAACCCCATCGCTCATGTCCATTTCTTTCGCTGCCTCTGCGCGCACACTCGTCGCTGCCGTTGGCGTCACCCTTGGCACCGCGCTGTGTGCTGTCGCTGCAGACGCGCAAACGCTGCGTGAGCAAACCCGTACCGCCACGCCATCCACGCACATTCTGGCGGTCAATCCCTTTCTGCCGCTCTTTGGGTACTTCCAGGGTGAGTACGAGCGGCGACTGCAGGACAATCTCAGTCTGGCAGTGGCTGGCTCCCATGTGCGCTACGACGAGTACTACACGAACCTCGACGTGAAGCTGCGCCTGTATCCGCAGGACCGCGCGCTCGATGGATTCGGCATTGCCGCGGGCCTCGGTGTGGGTTCGGCCAAGCCCGATGAAAACATCGTGTTCGACTGCTCGATCAACTTCGAGTGCGTGGAGCGTGCGGCACGGCGTGTGACGGCACCCACGTTCTCCGTGGAAGCGCAGTACCAGTGGCTGCTCGGGCGCACTCGGCGCACGGCCGTATCCGTTGGTGGCGGCGCCAAGCGCTACTTCTTCAGCGACAGCGACCTGCAGGATCGCATCGAGCGCGTGCTGCCCACGGCGCGCTTCACGATCGGTTACGTGTTTCGCTGAGGATCTGCGAACAGCTCACGCAGATGGAACAAGGACGCAGCGTTCGCAGAGAACGGCAGTCAACGTTGAACTGCCTTGACGCGGATGACGCGGATTGAGCGGAGACCACACGGATAAAGAACAAAAAGGCGAGCGTTCGCATGTCTCCTCTGCGAACGCTCGCCCTTGTTTCTCTGCGTGAGGAGTCAACGATCGCGCTGCGCTAACGATTATCGGTTTAGGAGCCGGACCGTCAACAGCTCACGCAGAGAACTGCAGGAGAACCGCAGAGAACGCAGAGGAGCCGGTCGTGTCCTGACTGACTCTCATGTCTGATCCGTGTGGTTTCCGCTCAATCCGCGTCATCCGCGACAAGGCAGTTCAAGGTCGACTGCCGTTCTCCACGAACGCTGCGCCCTTCATATCTCTGCGTGAGCGGTTAACGGTCTCGCATGTATAACGAGTGAACCTCTTTAACGCCCCGCGAGCGCCGAAGCCTGCAGCTGCTGCACCTTGGTCACCATGGGCTCCACTTCAGCCGGGGTGAGTGTGCGCGGTGCCTTGCCGGCCGATGCCACGCTGAGCGCGCCCGCTTCATCGCGCGTGAGGGTACGCGTTTCCGTGCGACCATCGGCATACACCGTTTCGGCGGTGACGAGGTGTGCGCCGGCCGCCTGATGCAGCGTGGTGCGGCTCTTGAACTGCCCCTTCACGGACTCTTCGAGCACCATGGTGCGCGCGCCGGAGGGGTGCTTCGTCATGGTCTGGGTGATGCTGACGTCGCCACGCGCCACCGTCTTGGTCTTCGTCTCCGGTCCCGAGGCCAGGGCCGGCTCGCCGGTCCAGAACTCCATGGAGTTCAGAATGACGATGTCGATGAGGCCGGCCACGCCGTACACCGGGAGCAAGACACCCGTGGCCAGGAAGAACAGTTCCTGCACCCACTTGTCCGACGAAATGCCCTTGTTGAACGCGTAGAGCTTGCGCGTGAGCGGGAAGCTGCCAAAGCAGGCCGTGCTGCTGAAGGCAGTCGCGGCGAGCAGGCCGGCCATGGTGGCGCGGCGGACGAAGACAGAACGCATGGGCAACGCTCCTCGTGAAATGGGGGGCCGTCTGGTCGGCTATTCGGCCGACGCGCGAGTATGGCACACCCAAGGCGTGGCGTCAACGCGCGGCATGCACCCCTGACACGGAGCGCGGCAGCACCATAAACGGAAAGCGGGCGCCACCCGGAGGTGACGCCCGCTGTGTACCGCCTGCCTGCTCGCAAATCAGAACTTGATCGACACACCGGCAAAGATGAGCGGGATGTCGCCCACACCAACCTGACCCATGAGCGAGAGCTTGTTGGAGAGGTTGTAGCGCGCGCCGCCCTGGATGCCGAAGCCGATGTCGCTGTCGCCGGCGTCGAAATCGCCAAGGCCCGTGCCCTCGACCTCAACGTTCACGCTGACAAAGCCAAGGCTGGCGCCGGCGAACAGGTCGAGCTTGGGCTGCGAGGCGATGGGGAAGTGCACGTTGCCGATGGCCATGATGGGGATGACCGTGCTGGTGTACTTGCTGCCGAACACGGTCTCGCTGTCGCGCTGGATACCCACAAAGCCGCCGAGGCCAAGCACCGTGTTGCCAAGCTTCTTGAAGCCGACTTCGCCCTGCACTCCGAGGCCAGCGCCTTCGTAGTCACCGCCTGCCATGAAGCCGATGGAGCCCACCTTGGAACCGACTTCGAAGGGGCCGGTGGCCTGGGCGGATGCCATCGACGGAATGGCCAGCACGGCGGCCGCAGCGAGGGCGAACAGGGACGGGGAGTGACGTGTCATGTGGTGGGATCCTTGCAAAGGCGTGAGTTGACTCGTGGAAACTGCCTGACAAACTGCCGGTAAGACCGGACACTACGCACACGCGAACAAAAAGTTGCGTGCGTTCTGCACGAAGGCTCGGCGCGGCCGGCGCGCCGAGACACCCGTACTACAAGCGCAAAGATAGGCCGGCCATGATCAACGGAAGATCAACGAGGCCGAGCTGTCCCATGAGGGAGAGGCGCGAAGCGGCGCGGTAGCGGACACCCACCTGCACACCGCCGCCCGTGTTGGTGTCGGAGGCGCTGCTGCTGCCCACATTGCCGGCCTCGGACTTCAGCGAGACACGCACAATGCCCAGGCTGGCGCCCGCATACATGTCGAGACGCTCGTTGGATCCGAGGGGGAAATGGACGTTGCCCACGGCCATGATGGGCAGCGCACTGGTGGTCACCTCGAGGGAGCCGGCGCCCGTACTTTCACGCTGCACGCCCACGAAGGCACCCAGCGAGAGCGTGGTGCGACCGACGTTGCGCACGCCCCACTCGACCTGTCCGCCAACGCCGGTGCCACTGTAGTCGCCGCCAGCCAGCAGGCCGACTGAGACCAGCCTGGTGCCCGCACCGAAACCACTGTTGGGCGCTGACTGTGCCGCGCTGG
This sequence comes from Gemmatimonas sp. UBA7669, assembly GCF_002483225.1. Lineage (NCBI taxonomy): Bacteria > Pseudomonadati > Gemmatimonadota > Gemmatimonadia > Gemmatimonadales > Gemmatimonadaceae > Gemmatimonas > Gemmatimonas sp. UBA7669. The sequence continues at coordinate 23,934 of NZ_DLHL01000045.1, forward strand.
TCTCGGCCGTGCCGACCACCAGGGCACTCGTGAGCGCAAGCATCGTCGCCTGCCACCGCATGGTGCTGCCCCTCGCTGCAAAAAGAATCATGAAGCCATCAAGAGCAGAAACTGCCTCTTCATGACGTATCCGTCAATTGTTGCACGCCCGCCCGATCGAAAGCAGGGGACTATCGGCGTGCACGCCGTGATAGCCCGTGGACTATTTCGGCTCGTCCATCTCCCAGAGCCCGTGCAGTTGTGACAGCTGTGCCACCGTTGTCACGGCACCCGCAGTCATGAGTCGCTCGGGTGACACCAGTTCCGCATAGCCGACGACCGTGAGACCCGCCGCATGCGCTGCCTGCACGCCAAGCGGACTGTCCTCAACGGCCAGCGTGTCCGTCGGCTCGAGCCCCATTGCCCGCGCTGCGTGCAGATACAGATCCGGTGCGGGCTTGGGATGCGCCACATCACTGGCGGAGAAACGGCGCCCCTCAAAGCGCGACAGCAACCCGGTGGCCCCGAGGGTTGTGCGCATCTTCTCGTGCTCACCGTTGCTGGCCACCGCATAGGGAATGCCCCTCGCATCGAGCGCATCGAGCAGGGCCACGATGCCCTCCACGGCCACCACATCGCGGGCCAATGCGTCCCGCGCCGCCACATGGAATCGCGGCAGCAGGTCGTCGGGCGCCGCACGACCCAAACGCTCCTCCACGATCTCGAGGCAGCGCGCCATCGTGTTGCCCATGTAGGTGGCCAGCGATTGCTCCGTGGTGGTGGGCAGTCCGATCTCCGTCAGCAAACCCGCCCACACCCGGTTCGTGATGCGCTCGCTGTCCACCAGCACGCCGTCGCAGTCGAACACCACGCCGTGGTAGCGCCGTGCCTTGAACGACAGACCCGCAGACTTCACCGCCGAAGAACTCACGCGAGTGCCGGTGCGGCAAGCGCGGCCGCGGCCTGCGCGAGCTGGGCACGCACCGCTTCGGGACCCGTGCCGCCGGCGATATTACGTGCCGCCAGCGAAGCCTCGGCGCCCAAGGCGTCACGCGCATCCGCACCAAACAACACATGCGCCTGTGCAAACGCCTCGGTTGGCAGCTCAGTCATCTCGATGCCCGCCTCCTCCGCCTGACGCACCAGCGACCCCACGGCGCCATGCGCTTCACGGAAGGTCGCGCCCTTCTTCACGAGATAGTCGGCGAGATCGGTGGCCATCATGGCACTCGACACGGCCGCCCGCATGCGTGCCCGATCGAAGCGCAGCTCACTGATTGCCCCAGCCATGGCGGGCAGCACCAGATGCAGCAGGTCGATGGCATTGAACAGCGCGCGCTTGTCGTCCTGCAGGTCCTTGCTGTATCCGCTGGGCAGGCCCTTGATGGTGCCGAGCAGCGAGACGAGATCACCCAGCACGCGCGCGCCGCCGCCTCGTGCGAGTTCGAACACATCGGGATTGCGCTTCTGCGGCATCATGCTGCTGCCCGTGCTGAAGCCGTCGCCAAACCGCACAAACCCAAATTCACTGGACCCGTAAATGATGAGGTCCTCGGCAATGCGCGAGCAGTGCACGGCCGTCATGGTGGACACAAACAGCGTTTCGGCCACGAAGTCACGGTCGCCCGTGGCGTCGATGCTGTTGGGCGAGATGGCGTGAAAACCGAGCTCGTTTCTGATGAGCTCACGGTTCACCGGGAACGCCGAGCCGGCAATCGCCCCCGAGCCCAGTGGCAGCGTGGCCGCACCGCGCGCGGCGTTGGCGAGACGCGTGCGATCGCGCTCGAGCGGCCAGAAGTGCGAGAGCAACCAGTGCGCGCCGCTCACGGGCTGCGCGCGCTGCAGGTGTGTGTAGGCCGGCAGAATGGCGTCGGCAATGCTGGTGGCCTGCGTGAGCAGCGCCTGCTGCAACTCGCGGATGGCCGCGTCGAGTTTGTGGCAGGCGTCGATGGTCCAGAGACGCGACGCGGTGGCCACCTGATCGTTGCGCGAGCGTCCGGTATGCAACTTGGACGCCACAGTGCCCGCCTCTTCGTGCAGCAGGCGATCGATCATGGTGTGAATGTCTTCGTCCGTCGCGACGGGCTGCGCGCCTTCGGCCAGTCGCACGCCCACGCGATCGAGACCCGCGCGCAGTTGCTCGGCTTCCTCGCGCGTGAGCACCCCGGCCTCGCCGAGCGCGAGCGCCCAAGCCCGCGACAGGCGGATGTCGTGCGGCCAGAGGCGGAAGTCGGTGCCGATGGAGCGGTTGATGGCGTCAAGCAGCGGCGAGGGGCCGCCGGCGAAGCGACCACCCCAGAGCTTGTGGGTGCCGGAGTCGGAGGAGGACATGGGGAGAGTGAAGAACGGCGGAGAAACTCGAAACTCATCACTTCAACTCAAAGCTCCAAGCTTCGGGAGCTCTGAGGTTTGAGTTCAAGTCTTGAGTGATCAGTACAGATCGGGGGATCAGGGGATATACGCCCGCAACTTCCGGAGTACCCGCTCGCGCCCTTCGGGGCTGCGGCAGATGATGAGGACGGTATCGTCCCCTGCAATGGTACCGGCAACATCCGGCCATTCCAACTGGTCCAGCGCTTCGGCCACCGGCTGCGCCCCCGACTTCATGGTGCGCGCCACCACCAGCACCTGTACCCCCTCCACGCCCACCAGCAGTTCCGGCAGCATCCGCTCGAGACGCGCCATGTCGCCGCCGTTCTGCTCGGGAAAGGCGTAGCGCACGTGACCCTGCCCGTCGGGAATGCGCGCGAGGCGCAGCTCGCGGAGGTCGCGGGACAGCGTGGACTGCGTCACCGCCCAGCCTCGTCGGGCCAGCTGCTTGCGCAGCTCCTCCTGACTGGCCACGACATGCGACGTGACAATGTCACGGATGGCGTGGTGGCGTTCGGATTTGTCGGACACGGGGGCTCCAGGGAATTGACAGCGAGGGTGTGCAAAATTATGCATTAATTATGCATACTATTCCGGTTGAAAATCAACCGTCATTTCGCGTCGGCGTGCTGGGCGCCTCGGGTTACTCGGGGCGCGAACTCTGCGCGCTGGTGCTTGGCCATCCGCAGCTCACGCTGGCCTTTGCCACGGCGCACTCGCAAAAGGGCAGCACCCTGCGTGTGAAGGCGGCGGGCCGCGTGCACGAGGTGCCGCTCATTGGACCTGATGAAGCGGATCTCGCGGGCGCCGATCTCGTCTTTGCGGCTCTGCCGCATGGCGCGAGCGCCGAGTGGGTGGCGCGGGTGATTGCCGCGGGCACGCGCGTGGTGGACCTGTCCAGCGACCTGCGTCCGGGGCATGGTGGTGTGGTGCACGAGCTGCCGGCCGGTGTGCCGCAGGATGCACCCTATGGTTTGCCCGAGCTGTTCCGCGACGGGCTGCGCGGCGCGCGTGTTGTGGCCAATCCCGGCTGCTATGCCACGAGCGTGCTGGTGGCGCTGGCGCCGCTCGCGCGCGCGGGGCTCATCGCGCCGGGCGGTACGGTGAGCATTGCGGCCGCCAGCGGCGTGAGCGGCGCCGGTGTCACGCCCAAGTTCGAATATCTGTTTGCCGAAGTCACCGAGAACTACCGGGCCTACGGCGTGGGCAACAGTCATCGCCATCTCTTCGAGATGCGCGACACCATGTCGCGTCTGGGTGCGGACTGCGACCTGCTCTTCACCCCGCACCTCTTGCCGGTGGATCGTGGCATTCTCAGCACCATCTCGGTGCCGCTGTCGCGTCCGCTGACGGATGCGCTCGAGCCCTATCGCGCGGCGTATGCGGCGGAGCCCTTTGTGGAACTCACGACGGGACTGCCGGCGCTGGCCGACGTGCAGCATCGCAATGTGGTGCGCATCGGGGCCGTGTTGCCCACGGGCATGCGGCAGCCCACGCTGCTCGTGTTCAGTGCGATCGACAATCTGGTCAAGGGCGCGGCAGGTCAGGCCGTGCAGAACGCCAATCTCATGCTGGGGCTCGACGAAGCCGCCGGCCTCATGCGGTAATCACGCATGATTCTCGTCAAGCTTGGCGGACGGACGCAGAACGACCCCGCGCTCCCGGCGGCCCTGGCGGCACTCTGGCAGTCCTCGGGCGGCCGGGTGGTCGTGGTGCATGGCGGCGGTGACCAGATCTCGGCGTTGCAGCGTCTGCGCGGCGAGGAGCCGGTGTTCATCGGTGGGCGGCGCGTGACGACTGACACGGCACTGGAGCTGGTGCGCATGGTGCTGTCCGGTCTCGCCAACAAGCAGATGGTGAGCGCGCTGGTGGCGGCCGGCGCGCCGGCGGTGGGCATCAGTGGGGAAGATGCGGGCCTGCTGCGCGCCACCCCCATTGATGTGGTGCAGTTCGGGCACAGCGGCACGCCGGCCACGGTGGATGCGCGCGTGGTGCACGCCCTGCTCGCTGCGGGGTTCCTGCCGGTCATTTCGCCGGTGGCCGCGCGCGCCGATCATGACGTGGCCGGCGCGTACAACGTGAACGGTGACGATGCCGCCGCGGCCATTGCCGCAGCGCTTGGCGCCGACGAGCTGTATCTGATGGCCGACGTGCCGGGCGTGCTGGACGGTGAGAAGCAGCGCATTGCGCGGCTGTCGCTCGACGCGGCGCGTGCGTTGGTGGCGAGCGGTGTGGCGGGTGGTGGTATGGCCGCCAAGTTGGACGCTTGCGCGATGGCGCTGGCGGGAGGTGTGCATCGGGTGCGGATCGGAGATCTGGCCGCACTCACTGTCCCCAGCGCGGGGACCGCGATCGTTGCGCGCGAGGACGCAACGGCTGTCGATCTTTCCAGGTAGCTGCCCATGACGTCGACGATGCTTTCGCCCGAGTCCGCTCCCTTCACGCCCGCGGTGGCGTCGAAAGCGGATGCTGCTCCGCTGCCCGCCATTCTGGGCACGTACAAGCGACAGGCGCCGCTCTTCGTCCGAGGAGATGGCGTGTACATGTACGACGACGCCGGTACTCGCTATCTCGACTTTGTGGCGGGCATCGCGGTGACCTCACTGGGTCACAACGACGCCGGCGTGAACGGGGCCATTCAGGAAGCGCTCTCGACGGGCCTCATTCACACGTCCAACCTGTATCGCACGGCGCCGGGTGAAGCGCTGGCACAGTGGCTGGTGGAGCGCTCGTTCGCGAGCAGTGTGTTCTTCGCCAACTCCGGCGCCGAGGCCAACGAGGGCGCGTTCAAGTTTGCGCGGCGCTGGGCCAAAAGCACGGGTGCGCCGGCCAAGCACGAAATCATTGCCGTGCGCGGCGGCTTTCACGGGCGCATGCCGGGCACCCTGGCGGCCACCGATCGTCCCAACTATCGCTTGCCGTTCCGCCCGCTCATGGGTGGCGTGTCCATTGTCGAGCGCGATCTCACCGAGTTGTCGGTGGCGCTCGATCCGGAGACGGCCGCGGCGGTGATCGTCGAGCCCATTCAGGGTGAGGGCGGTGTGCGGGTGCTCGATCCGGCGTTTCTGCAGGGGCTGCGCACGCTCACGCAGGAGCGCAACGTGCTGCTCATCCTCGACGAGATTCAGTGCGGCTTGGGTCGCACGGGCACATTCTTCGCTTACGAGCAGCTGGGCTTCGAGCCGGACATGCTGACGATGGCCAAGCCCATTGCCAACGGTCTGCCCATGGGCGCGATTCTGGTCAACGAGACCGTGGCGCGTGTGATGCAGCCGGGAGATCACGGCACCACGTTTGGCGGCGGGCCGCTCCTGGCGCACGTGGCACATCATGTGGTGCAGCGTCTGTCCGATCCGGCGCTGCTGCAGCACGTCAAGGAAACGGGCGCCTGGTTTGGTGAGCAGCTGCAGGCCATCGGTCAGCGCACGGGTGCGGTGCGCGCGGTGCGCGGCACGGGTCTCATGTGGGGCATGGACGTGCACGAACCGGCGTCGGCCGTGATTGCGCGCGCCTTTGCGCAGGGCTTGCTGCTGGTGAGCGCCGGTGAGCACACCCTGCGTTTCCTGCCGCCGCTCGTCATCACGCGCGAGGAGTTGGCCTCCGGGCTCGCGATTCTGGAATCGGCGCTCAAAGCCTGAACGTCGTCGGCGAAAAACTCGGCCACAAAAAACTCGCCCTAGTGCATTTCGCGGAAATGCACAATATTGACGTCGCCATCACGTGCCTCCGTGATCGGTGCGGGATGCTGCTGTCGTGCGACGACGCGCCCAGTGTGCGTCGCGCCTTCCCCCGCGTGGGGTGAGCACCGGCGGTGTTGGCCCTGTCCTGGCGCGTCGATCCGGCGGCGCGCACGAGGCCGGACGGGGCCGCCGGTGCGCGCGCTGCCGGTGTGCGCGCTGCCGGTGTGCGCGCTCTCGGTGCGCGCACACTGTGCCGCCTCCGTTGCGGAATCGTGGCGGACCATCAGCGGTTGCTCTCGCTAGTTTTAGGAATGTCCGTCTCCCGATCCCTCCGCACGACGCGCACGGCGCGTGCGTCCCGATCCTGGCAGGTCGCCCTCTCGATCGCCGGTCTCTGCACTGCCGCAGCCAACGCACCGCTCGCCGCGCAGTCGCCGTCCGTTCCCGCCGCACAGGCGTCCACCGCCAAGGCGCCCATGCCTACGCTGGTCGTGCAGATCACGGTCGATCAGCTCGTGCCGGGCTATCTCGACAAATGGGCCCCGCAGTTCACCGGTGGCTTCAAGCGGCTGCTCGAGCAGGGGGCGTTTTTCACGCAGGCCTACCACGACCACGCGGCCACAGAAACGGCACCGGGTCACGCCACGCTCTGGTCGGGTCGCACCCCCGCGCATACTGGCGTGGTGCTCAACGAGATTGGCGTGGCCGATCCGCAGGCGCCGCTGCTGTTCGGACGTGGCGGCGGGGCCTCGCCCTATCGATTCCGTGGCTCGTCGTTCTTTGACTGGCTGCGCGCGCGCGATCAGTTCAGCCGCGCGCTCTCGGTGTCACGCAAGGATCGCGGCGCCATTCTTCCGCTGGGCCGCGCAAAGCAGCAGGTGTACTGGTATTCACTCGACGGTCGCTTCACCACCAGCCGCTACTACGCCGACACCATCCCCACCTGGGTGAAGGTGTTCAATGATCGCGATCCGGTCGCCCGCTACCTCGGGACCGACTGGACGCCACTGCTGCCCGCCTCGGCATACAGCGAGCGCGATTCCGTGCCGTGGGAGCATTCGGGTCGGGACTTCGTGTTCCCGCATCGCCTCACCGAGGACCGCGTGCGCGGTACCCACATCTTCACGGACTATCCGTGGATGGATGAGGTGACCGTGGACTTTGCGCTGGCTGGCGTGAATGCGCTCGACCTTGGCAGGGGGCCCAGCACGGACGTCCTGGCGGTGTCGCTGTCCACCACCGATGCCATCGGCCATGCGTACGGACCGGAGTCCATGGAGCTGCACGACCAGATTCTCCGTGTCGACCGCGCGCTGGGCCGCCTTATCGACTCGCTGTACGTGCTGCGCGATTCGGCGCGCATCGTGTTTGCGCTGGGTTCGGACCACGGCGTGGCGCCCTATCCGGAGTCTTTCTTCAAGGGCGACGACCCGAACCGCGGACGGGTGGATGTCCGCCCCGTCATGGACAAGGCTCGCAGCGGATTGGCGGCGCGTGGCGTGGAAGGCGATGCGCTGCTGCTGCAGTCGGGCATTGTCTCGCTCGACCAGCGGCGTCTGGCGGCGAGGGGTGTCAACGCGGACTCCGTGGTGACGGCGCTGCGTCGGGATCTGCTGGCACTTCCCGGCATGGCACGCGTTGATCGGGTGACACAGTTGGCCGCCCATGCTGCGCGCGGCGACAAGATCGCGCGGCGCTGGCTGAATGCCGTGCCGCCCGACCTGCTGGCCGTGCTGACGCTGACGTTCAAGCCCAACCATTACGTGTTCACGACGCGTTACGCCACGCATGGCACGCCGTACGACTACGATGCGCACATTCCCGTGATGTTCATGGGACCGGGCATTGTGCCGGGGCGTCGCACTGCGCCCATTCGGTCGGTGGATATCGCGCCAACGTTGGCGGACCTGACCGGGGTGGAGCCCATCGAGCCCGTTGATGGACGTTCGCTCTGGCCGATATTACGCACACGGCCCGGAACGCCGGCTCCCACCACCCGTCGCTGAGGATTAACCATGCGTGCCGTGGACCGTGCCTTTGACGAAGTGCGCTTCGGCCCCACGCGCACGCTCAACCTGCGTGCACTGCAGCCCACGGCGTTGCAGGCCGCCGATCTCACCGAGCGCTGGCTGCGGGAGCAGCAGGTGCTGGGTGTGGACGAGGTGCTGGTCATTACCGGCCGCGGCAACAACAGTGTGGATGGCTACTCCCCGGTTCGTGAGGCGGTGGTCCGGCTGCTGCCCTCGCTCAGGCGCCGCAACGTGATTGCGAGCTACGGCGAACACACGCCCGGCTCCTTCGTGGTGTGCTTTGCGCCGCTCAAGGCGCTGTTCGAAGTCCCGCGGCGCCGGCGTGAGCCATCGGCCAAGCCGGCGCCGCGTCCGGCTTCGCTGTCGGCGCTGGATGAGGAAACGCTGCGGCAACTGCGCGACCTGGCGGTGATGTCGCTGGCCGTGCTTGGGCTCAACAGTCCCACGCGGGCCCAGCTGGAAGACGAAATGCTCCGGCAGTATTCGGCGCTGTCGGCGGCCCTGCCGGAAAGCGGGGACAAGGAGGCGCTGCTGCAGCAGGCGCTGCTCAGGGCGGCCGAAGAGTACGAGGCAGGTTAACAGCACACTGCGGAAGCCATAGGGCAGAAGCCGTAGGTCGGAAGCCGTACGTCGGCAGCCATTTATCGGCGTCGCTTGCGGGAGGGCGCAGCGGGCGACATGCTGCATGTTCCCCGCCTTCCGGAGATTCTCGACGTGATGTGCCGTCGTTTGCCGACCCACGCAGTGGCCTTGGTGCTGGGCAGTCTTGTGACCACCGCTGCCGATGCGCAGCAGCCGTCCCCGCGCATGCCCGCCATCACCGGCTTTTCGCCGGCCGCCTCGCTTTCGCAGCGCCAGCTCGAGCAGATGGCCATTGCTGGGCCGCTGCCCGCGCGAGCGCGCAGCCATGCCCAGGAGCTGAGCAAGGAGCCGCACGTTGCCGGCACGCCGGCGCAGAAGCGCACGGCCGACTACGTCATCGCGCAGATGAAGGCCATGGGGCTGCAGACCGAGTTGCGCAGCTATGACGTATGGCTGCCACATGCCACCGGCGTCTCGGTCACCATGATGGGACGGGACACCGTGTCATTGGATGTCTCGGAACGCCCCATTGCCGGCGATCCGGTGACGGCCTTGCCGCAGTATCTCACGGTCAACGGCTCGAGCGCCGCTGGAACGGGCGAGGGCGAACTCGTTTTTGTCAACTTCGGGCTCATCGAAGACTATGCCACGCTCGACTCGCTTGGCGTCTCGGTGAAGGGCAAGGTGGTGCTGGCGCGCTATGGCCGCAGCTTCCGCGGCATCAAGGCCCGTGAAGCCGAGAAGCGTGGGGCGGTGGCGCTGCTGATCTACACCGACCCGCTCGATGACGGGTTCGTGCAGGGCGATGTCTATCCCGAAGGGCCCATGCGGCCGGTGTTTGGCGTGCAGCGCGGCAGTGTGTTCAACGGCACCGGTGATCCGCTCACGCCGGGCTATGCCAGCAAGCCCGGTGCACCGCGTCTCACGGTGGAGCAGACCAACTTGCCGCGCATTCCGGTGGTACCCATAGGCGCCGCCAACGCCCAGCAGCTGTTGGCTGGTGTGCGTGGCACCGACATTCCGCGCAGTTGGCAGGGCGGACTCGCACTGCGTTATCACGTGGGCCCGGGGCCGGTGCGCGTGAAGGTCAGCGTCACCACCGACGCGGCCACCGCCGGCACCAAGCAGATTCACAACACGCTGGGCTACCTGCGCGGCAGCGAATATCCCGAGCAGTATGTGTACATCGGCGCGCACCGCGACAGTTGGGGTGCCGGCGCGGCAGACAACATCAGCGGCACCGTGAGCGTGCTGGAGGCGGCGCAGGCACTCAGCGACATGGCCAAGCGCGGTGAACGGCCCAAGCGCACCATCGTCTTCGCGACCTGGGACGCGGAAGAGTGGGGCCTCATGGGCAGCACCGAGTATGTGGAAGATGACTCGCTGCGTCTCAAGCGCAGTGCCGTGGCCTATCTCAATCAGGACGTGTCGGCGCAGGGTTCACAGTTTGGTGGCGGTGGCACGCCCAGCATGCGTGCCATTCTGCGTGACGTGGTCAAAAGCGTTCCCGATCCGCGTGGGCGCGGCACCGTGTACGAAGCCTGGCGTCTTACCAGCGGAACACGGGCCGACACACTCGAACCGCCCATGGGCGATCCGGGCGGTGGCAGTGACTTTGCGGGCTTCTACAATCACTTCGGCATCCCCAACGCCGACTGGGGTTTTGGCGGCCCCTCCGGCATCTACCACTCGGCCTACGATACCTTTGCCTGGATGGAGAAGTTCGGTGACCCGGGCTTTCTGTACCACGCGACGGCGGCGCGCATTGGTGCGGCCTTTGCACTGCGTCTCGCCAACGCCGAGGTGCTGCCGTATGACTACGCCGAGTTTGCGCGCACCATGTCGCGCTATCTGGGTCCCGTCGAGCGTGGGCTGACGCAGAAGGGATGGAGCACGGCGCCGGTGGGTGAACTGGCCAAGGCCATTACCGGCATGGAACAGGCGGCACGCGCCTTCAACGACGCGCGTGACGCCGCGCTGGCCAAAGGCGTGACCAAGGCGCAGCGCGATGTCGTCAACACGCAGCTCATGCTGGTGGAACGGATCTTCGCTCGGGACTCGGGGCTCAAGAGCCGGCCGTGGTACCGCACGCTCATCTACGCGTCTGACGTGGACAACGGCTACTCGAGCATGGTCTTCCCCGGTGTCAACGAAGCCATTCGCTATGGCACGGCATCGGATACGCAGGCCGAAGTGACGGATCTGGTAACGCGCTTTGGCCAAGCGGCGTCGGCGCTCAAGACGGCGCAGGACGCGCTCAGCGCTGCCCCCAGGAAGTGAGCGGACTGGCCGTGTCGTCATCTGATCAGGCGCTGTGGTCGCGCCGGTACGCGCGGCAGGTCGTGCTCAAGGGCTTTGGGGCCGAGGCGCAGCAGCGCCTGCTCTCGGCCCGCGTGTGTGTGGTGGGTGTTGGGGGGTTGGGCTCGCCTGCGGCCATGTACCTCGCGGCCGCCGGCGTAGGGCAGCTCACGCTCATTGATGAAGACGTGGTGGATGAGAGCAACCTGCATCGGCAGCTGCTCTTCACCACGCCGGATGTGGGGCATCCCAAGCTCGAGGTGGCGGCGGCACGTTTGCGCGCCATCAATCCGGACGTGCAGGTGGTGCTGCACCATACGCGGCTCAACGCCGAGAACGCCGCGGCGCTCACGCGAAATCACGACGTGGTGCTCGACGCCACGGACAACTTCCCCACGCGCTATGCGCTCAACGATGCCTGTCTCGCGCATGGCATGCCGCTGGTGTACGGCAGTGTGGCGCGTTTCGAAGGGCAAGTGAGCGTGTTTGCTGCTCGAGGCGGGCCCTGCTATCGCTGCCTCTTTCCCGAGATGCCGGCGCCGGGCACTGTGCCCACCTGCGCCGAGGAAGGCGTGCTGGGTGTGGTGCCGGGCATCGTGGGGTTGATGCAGGCCACGGAAGTGATCAAGCTCATCACGCAGATCGGCGAGCCGCTGGTTGGTCAGTTGCTGCTGATGGACTTGCTCACACACGATCAGCAGCGCATTGGTATTGCCCGTCGCGCCGGATGTGCGGCCTGTGGTTCGGCGGCTGCCGCGCCGTCCCATCGTTCTCCCACTTCATCCACTTCCAGGCCCATGGTACAACAGCTCACCCCCGCTGAAGTGGCGGCACTGCTTGCGGGTCCCAATCCCCCGGTTCTCGTGGATGTACGTGAGGCCTGGGAGGTGGAAACGGCACAGGTTGCAGGCAGCGCCCATCTGCCGCTCAACACGCTGCCGCAGCAGGTGGCTTCACTCAACCCGTCGCGCACCTACGCCCTGCTGTGTCATCACGGCATGCGCAGTGAGATGGCGGCCAACTGGCTGGCGCAGCAGGGCTTCACGTCGCTCATCAATGTGCAGGGCGGCATTGATGCCTGGAGTCTCACCGTGGATCCCGGCATTCCGCGCTACTGATGCCAATGCGTGAGGTGGGCGCGGCCGCCTTGGCGCTCGTCTCTGCCGGCGTGTGGTGGATCTGGACCTGGCGAAAGCGCGTGGCATCACATTTCGAAGCGAGTGATGCGTCGCGGCGACCGCTCGATGCGCAGGGTGTGGTGCGCGGCGCAGAGGCGCTGCATCTCAAGGCGGACACCGACCGCGCCGTGCTGGTGCTGCATGGTTTCAACGATACGCCGCAGTCCATGGGCCACCTGGCGCGGCGATTGCACGCGGCGGGTTACACGGTCCTGGTGCCGCGACTGCCCGGTCATGGGCGTGCACTGCGTGACATGGCGCGGGAGGCGCACGCGTCGGCGTGGCTGACGCACGTGCGTGCGTGTCATGCCGAGCTGCGGGCGCGGCATGCGCGCGTGTATCTCTGCGGGCAGAGCATGGGTGGTGCGCTGGCGGTGTTGCAGGCCGTGGCGCATCCGGACACGCCGGCGCTGGCGTTGCTGGCACCTTTTCTCGGCATGCCGGACGCCTTGCAGTGGCAGGCGCGTTTGTCGGCGTTCTCACCGGCTCCGTACTTCCGCAGCACGGGTGGTGAGCGCTCCATTCACGATCCTGACGCTCGCCGTCAGGCGCTGGGGCCGGGCATTGTCACCTCGCGCATGCTGCGCGGACTTCGGCAGGTGGCGCTGCTTGCCGAGCGGGTGTTGGGGCAGGTGACGGTACCCACGCTGTATCTGCAATCGCGTCATGACAACCGCATTGAGTTTGCGCGCGCTGAGCGCTGCTTTGGTGCGCTTGCCGTGTCGGACAAGTCCGCGCGGTGGCTCGAGGGGTCGGGGCACATTGTTTCGGCCGACTACGAGCGGGATCTCGTGGCGGATGCCGTGATCGATTGGTTTGCGCGGCATCCGTGAGATCGTGTGACTGATTATCGCGGATTTCGCGGATTGCAGCGGAAACCACAGGATGTCGCGTTGCCTGGTACTGGCTCCGGTGTGGCGGCTGAGCTGTTGACGATCTGAGGGTGGCCACGAGTGCCGGTGGCACGGACGGATCGTTGAACTGCTTTGACGCGGATTGCGCGGATGTGGCGGAAACGGCACGGATCAACTGCGGTCAATGTTATTCATCCGTGTTGTTTCCGCTTCATCCGTGTCATCCGCGACAAGGTTTTTGAAAAGGACTGCGGCTGACACCATTGCTGCTGGCTGGCTCTGGAGCAGCGGCTGGACGCCGGATGCTGGACGCCGGATGCTGGACGCCGGATGCTGGACGCCACATGCTGGACCAGTGGGTCCACTTTGCCGTCTCATCTCATCCGTAGTTCACCGGAGGTGGGACCGAGCGGGACAGGGTGGCGCCACCCGGTGCCGACGCTAGGTTTCCAAGGCTGTCCCTCGCGATGTGTGCGAGGCGACAGCGTTCGACCACGTACTGGAGTATCGATGCCCGAGTTCGGAAGCTGGGGAAGCGACTGGTGGAAGCCGGTCGTGTTCGTGTTGGTGGCGGGTCACCTGACCAATATCTGCGTCACGCTGTTCCTGCATCGCGCGCAGACGCACCGCGGGGTGCAGTTCCATAGCTTGGTGGAAGTGCCCATGCGCGTGTGGCTGTGGCTCACCACCGCAATCAAGACCAAAGAGTGGGTGGCTTGCCATCGCAAGCACCACGCCTATGCCGATCGCGAAGGCGATCCGCACAGCCCGGTGGTGGAAGGCCTGCGCAACATTCTGCTCAAGGGGGCCTTCTACTATCGCGAGGCCGTGCGTCAGCCCGGCATGCTCGACAAGTATGGCAAGGGCACGCCCGACGACTGGATGGAGCGTCACCTGCTCGACAAGCGCTCCAACATCGGCATCTTCTTCATGCTGGCCATCAACATATGGTTGTTTGGCTGGTTCATCGGCCCGGTGGTGTGGGGCATCCAGATGATCTGGATTCCCTTCTGGGCGGCCGGCGTCATCAACGGTATCGGCCACGCCCTGGGCTACCGCAACCATGATGTGAAGGACGAGAGCCGCAACATCTCGCCCTTCGGCATCATCATCGCGGGTGAAGAACTGCACAACAACCACCACGCCGATCCGCACAGCGCGAAGTTCGCGCATCGCTGGTTCGAGTTCGACATCGGCTGGATGTACATCAAGCTGCTCTCGCTCTTCGGACTCGCCGAAGTGAAGTACGCCCGCGAGGGTGTGCACGCCCGCATCACGGAGTGAGCATGGCCGACGTGACCTGCACCCGCTGCAGCACCACGCGTGAAGGCTTCGAACGCCCGCCGTTTCCCGGCGCCATTGGCGCACGCATCGTGACCGAGATCTGCAAGGACTGCTGGGGCCAGTGGCTCAAGCAGCAGACCATGCTCATCAATCACTACGGGCTCAATGTCATGGACCCGCAGGCGCGCACGTTTCTGACGCGCAACATGGACGCCTTCCTCTTCAAGAGTGGGCAGCAGGAAGACGTGGACACCACCAAGCAGGGCACCATCAACTGGTGATGGCGCGCTGCAGGCCACGCGCAGGCGAAACACAAACGCCCCGACCATACCGGTCGGGGCGTTTTGCGTGTGAATGAAAGACGCGGTCAGTTGACGCCGGCGATGTAGCGGGCCAGACGGCCGCACTCCGCACACTTGAGCGTCACGTGGGAATTGGGTGGCGGCGGATGCGCCATGGGGTCACGGTCAATGGTACCGGAGCACGAGGGACAGCTCAGGGGCAATCCAGTGCGGTCAGCGGCGATGAGATGCAGCGCCTGCGCAGGATTGTACGTGTTCGGTCGTGGCTTTCGCATCACGCCTCCTCACTTTGAGTGCGATGGCCGGGTGGGAGTGGCCAACACCGGAACCTAAATATTCCAGGTCCCAATGGGTACCGGGCCTTGCAAATTTGTGGTCCGGTGTAACCGGTCATGAAGTCCACATCGGTTAGTCCAATTGACTTCCCGTCGAGAATTTGGCCCCGGGTCCAATCTCCGACTCGCAAACTGAAGCATTTGGGTGCACTCTTGCGTACGGAGCCCGAACAATCGACTGTTGGAAATATGCCCACCACCCATCCCCACTCCGACGCCCCCCACCCCGAAGCGCATCAGCCGGACGTCGATGAAACCACGGCCGCGGCGCTGCGGCTCTGGGTCATCATGTCCCGTGCGCAGGCGGCGGTTTCCGATCTCGCGTCGGCCGACGTGGCTCGGCACGGCCTGACGCTGGCCGAGTTCGGCATCATTGAGGCCCTGTATCACCGGGGGCCGATGCTGCTCGGTGAGGTGCAGAAGCGCATTCTCGTCTCGAGTGGGGGCATCACCTTTCTGGTGGACCGGCTCGTGGCCAAGGGCCTGGTGGAGCGTCGCACCTGCGAAAGCGACCGGCGGGCCCGCTACGCGGCGCTCACCGCCAAGGGTGAGGAGCTGGTGCATGAGATCTTCCCGGCCCATGCAGCGGTCATTACGCGCGCCATGGCGGGCATTCCCACTGAGGACCAGCAGCACGTGGCGGACATGCTGCGGGACGTGGGGCGTCACGCTGCCAACCTGCCGCCAGCGGACTGATGTGCACTGACCTGCACTGACGTGGACTGACACCTGCCGGCTGGTAAGCCGACCGGCGGGACAAGGGGGCCCTTGACGGGCCCTCTTTGTTGTGTATAATACTCAGTAGTAAGACAACGGCACGCCAACATATTTGCGGTGACCCGTTGCTCCTCCACCTTCGGCTCCTGAGGATTTCATCATGCAGTGGACTATCGACCTCGCGCACAGCCAGATCCAGTTCTCCGTCAAGCACATGGGCATTTCGACCGTCCGTGGCACCTTCGATCAGTTCGAAGGCAGCATCACCGAAGAGGGTGGTGTGGTGCAGAACGTGACGGTAGACATCGACCTCGCCTCGCTCAACACCGGCAGCGGCCAGCGCGACGGCCACCTCAAGAGCGCCGATTTCTTCGACGTGGAGAACCACCCCAAGGCGTCGTTCGTACTCACGCAGTTCGAGCGCTCGGGTGATGACGTGACGGCCACGGGCAACCTCACCATTCGTGGTGTGACCAAGCCCGTCACGCTCAAGGGCGAGATTGGTGGTCCGGCCAAGGATCCCTGGGGCAACGAAAAGGTGTCGGCGTCGCTCGAGACCAAGATCAACCGCAAGGAGTGGGGTCTGGTGTGGAACGTGGCCCTCGAGGCCGGTGGCGTGCTGGTGAGCGAAGACGTGAAGCTGACCATCGAAGTGCAGGCGCAGCCGGCGGCCGTGCCGGCCGCGGTCTGATTCACCGCACCCGGCGCACACAACCGCGCTGCATCGCAGGAGCCGCAACAACAAACCGCCTCCTCACCACTGGGTGAGGAGGCGGTTTGGTTTTCATCGTGTGGCGCGGCGAACTACGGCTTCCACTCCGCCACAAAGAGGTTCGTCTCCCCCTCCTTGGTCGCGCCACGATTGCTCGCGAAGATCAGCTTCGAACCGTCGGGGCTGAACATGGGGAAGCCATCGAACTCGGGATTGAAGGTGATCTGCTGCAGGTCGCTGCCATCGAGCTTGACCGTGTAAAGATCGAAGTTGCGGCTGCGGGGATTCTGGTGATTGCTCGAGAAAATGATGCGCTGTCCATCGGGCGTCCACGACGGTCCGAAGTTGGCACCACCCAGCTTGGTGATCTGCCGCTGCTCGCTGCCATCGGCGTTCATGACCCAGAGCTCCATCTTGTTGGGGCGGATCATGTTCTTGGCGAGGAGATCCTGGTACGCCTTGAGGTCCTGCTCGTTGTCGTAGTGCCAGGCGCGGTACACGATCTTCGTGCCATCGGGCGACCACCACGGACCACCGTCGTAACCCGGTGTGGTGGTGAGGCGCTTCACGTCCGTGCCATCGACATTCATGGTGTAAATGTCGAGGTCCCCGTCCTTGAGGCTCGTGAAGACGATGCGCTTGCCATCGGGCGAGAGCACGCCTTCCGCCGTGTAGACGCCGTAGTTGGTGAGGCGCTGCAGGTCCGAGCCGTCACGATTGACGGTGTAGATGTCGTACTTGTCGATGCCCCACACGTAGCCGTTGGACGGGTCCGGGCGCGGCGGGCAGGCGCTGTCGGCGTGATGCGTGGCCGCGAAGAACAGGCGGTTGCCGCCGGGCAGGAACCAGCCGCAGGTAGTCTTGCCACCCACACTCACCTTGGTGAGCTCGCTGCCGTCGGCCTTCATGGTGTACTGCTGATCGCAGCTGCGGCCGTCGCGTGTGCTCTGGAACGTGATGTACTGGCCATCGGCGCTCCAGTACGCCTCGGCGTTCTCGCCGCCGTCGGTGAGCTGGGTGAGCGCGCCGAAGTGGGCTTCGGACGAGTCGGCGGCAATCACCTTGCCGATGGCCGCGCTGGCTGGAGCGGCGCTGTCGGCCGCCGGCGCGTCTGCCTTGGGCCCACAGGCTGCGAGGGTCAGGGCGGACAGCGTGAACGCCGCCGTCAGCCCGGTGCGGAAATTGGGAGAGGGGATCATGGGCCGAAGCCTAGGTGCAAATACGGGGGGCGACCATTGGGGGAAATACGAATAATTCCGACAATCCGAGTCGGGTTTGTGGCTCGACGGCCGGTTCTCATTGATCGGCAAATTCCCTGAACAGCTCACGCAGAGACGCGGAG